>JAOUBX010000095.1 GCA_029860075.1 Deltaproteobacteria bacterium
AGTGAAAGAATGTGGAAATATCCCGCATATCTGGTACCGTCTCGATGGCGGCGACGGGGATATTGCCACATTCTTTCACTACCTGGGACTAGCTGCAAAAAAAGCGGCGCCACGTCGAAAAACACCGCTACCCCATTTGACCCCCGAATTCATGATGGGCATACCTACCTTTACAAAACGTTTTTTTGAAGAACTCTACAGTCGTTTGAAGCTGCCGGCTGTCATCGTTTTTGACGACTATCAGGAAGTTTCTGCTGAATCTGATTTTCATGACATAATCAATTCAGGATTGTCCGTCCTGCCCGATGGTATATCAGTAATCATCATGAGCCGGGTCAATCCACCGGAGGTTTTTTCCCGCCTGCAACTCAACCGGATAATGAAGGTGATCGGTTGGGAAACCCTTCGCCTCGATATTGAAGAGACAGCAGGCGTTGGTCACCTCATCAAACCTGCCGCAATGGAATCTCACGTTCCTGAGGTATTACACCAAAAAACAGGAGGGTGGATGGCAGGGCTATTCTGATGCTGGAATCGGTTCATATGGAGAAGCTTTCTACCATATCATTAAATGATGATATATCTGAGGTGATATTTGGTTATTTTGAGGCAGAGATTTTCTATAGGCTTGATGAAGAAATTCGCTTATTTTTGCTAAAAACCGCTTTTATGCCAAGTATGACGTTGGAGATGGCAAAGGATTTGACGGACCTTAAACAGGCCCGCCGCATACTGTCTGATCTCTACGGGAAGAACTGTTTTGTAGAAAAGCGGCTGCAGAGTCCGCCTGTATATCAATATCACCCCCTTTTCAGGGCCTTTTTATTAAAAGAGGCTGACGAGTATTTTTCAGAAGAAGAAAAAGCCCATCTTATAAAATATGCCGCCACGCTCCTTTCTAAGTCCGGTCAGGTGGAAGAGGCCGCGGAACTCCTCATAGAAACGGATGATTTGGAACAGCTCATTCCACTCATCCTTGAGAATGCGCAGTCTTATATTGCCCAGGGGCGTAGTAGGGTCGTTGAAACATGGATACTGGCAGTACCGGAGTCGGTACGGGAGAAAAATCCATGGCTCATCTTCCGGCTCGGCTCCTGCAAAATGTCCTATAACATAATTGAGGCCCGATCCATTTTCAAAAAATCACTCCAACTTCTGGATTTTCGTAAAGATACTTCCGGGACTTTTCTTTCCTGGTGTGGGGTGGCTGAATCCATCTTGTGGGGATGGGATGATTATAACAGCTTTGACGGCTGGATTGATGTTCTCAATGATCTTGTCAAAAAATATAAGGGCATCCCTGAAGGTGAGATCGAGACCCGTGTCTCCACGGCAATGTTTTCAGCCATGATTCATCGTTACCCTGACCATCCGCAATTTGAATTCTGGAAAGAGCGTGCTCTTTCTCTTCAGGACAGCAGTCCCGATCTAAACTGTCGCATGTCCGTTCTATTTCATCTCTCTCACTACCTGCAAATGTGCGGTAAATTGAAAGAAGCTGATGAGGTTATCCAGTCTATTCATCGCTTGTTGAGCAGTAGTAATCCCTCTTGTTTAGAGGTAATGCAGGCAAAATTGACCGAAACAATTCATGCTAACTACAGGGGTGACCACGATCACTGTTTGAAATTGGTTGAAAAGTCTCTTGAAATAGCTACTCGAAACGGTATTCACCTCTTTGACGCGGCCTTCGCAGGGCATGCCCTCTGGTCTTCGTGTAAACGTCAGGATTTTGAAAGGACTAATCATTACATAAAGATCATTGAATCTTCATTACCCTTTAGCAGTCCCTATGAGCGTTGTTTATATCATCTTATTAAAGCCTTTTTTGCTCTCCATAATAAAAATATATCCCTTGCCGAAAAGGAAAGCAGGCTCTCTCTCCAAGTAGTTTTGAAAGTCGGAGGGGTTTCACCCCTTGTGATCATTTACTCATTGCATGCTTATGTTCTTCATGAACTGGGAAAACATGAGGAAGCTTCAGCGGCGCTTTCAACAGCCATCAATTTTAGCCGGAGGTTTGATAGTCAGGGCTATATTTTTGAATTCTCCCTGTTGGAGGCTTATTTTGCTTTTCATAGGGGAGATGAAGTGACAGCCTTTAAAGCACTCAAAGCGGGACTTGCCCAGGGAAGAGAGAGAGGCTATAAAGAGGCCCTCTTTTTCTCTCTTCCCGAGGTCAATCGTAATCTCTACACTAAAGCGCTTTTAGCCGATATAGAGGTCGAGTATGTGCAGCAACTGATTCGTAATGATGGCCTCCTTCCTCCTGAGGGTATGACGGATATTGAAAACTGGCCCTGGCCGATTAAGGTTTATACTCTGGGTTCATTTCGGATAGAGGTGGATGGAAAACCCCTCAAAGAGGGGAGAAAATCTCACCACCGGCTAATCAATATACTGAAGGCCCTTATATGCCTGGGCGGCTCTAATGTCCCTGCCTATCGCCTTGCCGATATTTTCTGGCCGGAAAAGGACGGAGATGCGGCACAAAGCGCCCTCGATATGGGTATTCACAGACTTAGAAAACTGCTCAATTATTCCGAGGCGATTGAGGTAAAGCATGGAGAGCTTTCCATTAACAGCAAGGTCTGCTGGATTGACGCACTTGTTTTTCTTGAACTTACGAAATATAACAATGATAAGGAAAAAAATACAACGCAGAGTGCTGAAGATGTGGAGAAGATTCTTTCTCTCTATGGAGGCAAATTGCTCCCGGCCCTTGACGGTTCAGAGTGGACGATGGCCATGCGGGAAAATCTTAGGGATTGTTATCTCAAAATGCTTCAAAGGCTGGGGGCCCTTCGTGAAGCTTCCAAGGAGTGGGGCACTGCTCTGGAGTGTTACAGTTGCGGTGTAGAGGATAATCCACTGTCTGAAGAGCATGTAAGGGGTCTTATGCGCACTTTCACAGCGCTTGGTCGGCCTGTCGATGCAATTTTAGCCTACCAGAAATTTGAAAAAGAATTAAAAAATAATATCGCTATCGATCCATCTCCTGCTACAAAGGCCCTTTTCAAAGAAATATCCTCATCCTCGGACATTTAAAGATGGCATTGAGGCAATACAGGTTGATCAGGGCGCCCTTTGAGTTTTCTTGCTAAATAACAAGACTTGACAATAATTCTTGCAGTGAAGATTGTAATAGCGCTTGAATTTTTACTCATTTGATGATTTCATTGCCTTGTCTCCTTCTTTGATTTTTTACGAGATAAGCTACGCAGCCTCCACCTGCATCGTTAAAAGTTTATAATTCCAACTGAAGAAAATTTAATGCCGAAAAAAACATTTATAGCCAAGATAAGCCGTCCCGGGATTTCAGGTATTTACCGCAGAACACGCTTGAACAGTCTGATTGATTCAGCCAAAACAATACCTCTTACATGGCTTTCAGCGCCCGGCGGATCAGGTAAAACCACTGCTGTTGCAGATTATATAGCTGCTAATAAACTCCCCTGTCTCTGGTACAGGTTGGACGAAGGGGACGGTGATCTTGCCGGCTTTTTCTATTATATGGGGCTCGCTGTCAAAGAGGCAAATCCCAGAAAAAGAAAAGCAATGCCTCTTTTTACACCGGAATACATGATGGGACCCACTGTTTTCTCAAGGCGGTATTTCGAAGAGGTAGCCCGCCGCCTTCCTTCTCATACATGTCTTGTCTTTGATGATTATCAGCTTATACCGGAGACTTCAACCTTTCATAATGTTTTATGCGAAGGAATAAAGTCTTTATCAGAAATAATGCGCGTCATTATTATAAGTCGCTCAAATCCTCACGAGGCATGGGCCAGACTCAGCGCATCGAACAAACTCAAATTGATAGGCTGGGAAGACCTTCGGGTAACTGAAAAAGAAGCGACAGGGATACTTGATCATCAGGAACAGGCAGACGGAATAGCTCAGAGGGATAAGCTGTTGGAAAGAGGAGGTGGCTGGATAGCGGGTCTTCTTCTTCTAAACAAGGCAGGTGAACTTCATGATGGCGGAGCAATAGGAACGGGCGGTTCCATCGGCTCTGACGAACTTTTCAATTATTTTGCCCATGAGGTTTTCAACAGGGCTGATGAAAGGATGAAATCTATCCTCCTTCAAACAGCCTTTGTTCCCTCTTTTTCCCCACAGATGGTGGAAACCCTGGCAGGGAAAGGTTCCTCAAAATACGGAATCTCAAACATGGTGAAAGGAAATTTTTTCATAGAGGCTCATGGCCGTTTAAAGAAGGTCTTCCGCTATCATGCTTTGTTCCGCAGCTTTCTTCTAAGCAGGGTCGCTGAAGTCTTTAATGAAAAGGAAATAATCCGTCTTCGTGGACTTTCGGCTCAACTGCTGGCTTCGGAAGGACGCTTTGAAGAGGCTGCCGAGCTTCTTGTTGAAAATGAGGCATGGGAGAATTTATCGGAAATTGTTCTTACCCATGCGGGGGAACTCTATTTCCAGGGGAGGCTGTCCCTTTTAAAATCCTGGATCGACCATTTGTCTGATATGACGAAGTTCAATAAGCCATGGCTTTTTTACTGGGAAGGGATGTGCCTCATCCCTTTTGACCAGACTGCCTCCAGAAACCACCTGAGCAAGGCCTTTTCACGCTTTGACGCATTGAAGGATGAGGCCGGTCTCATTACCTCGTGGAGCGCCATTATAGAAACCCACATTGTGGATTTCAGCAAAATAAAAACTATTGATAAATGGCTGAAAATATTCAATAAGGAAATTGAGCCTATCCTTGAAAAACAGAAAGAAAACATTAAAATTGCGGCAATTTCCGCTTATTTACACGCTCTATTTTGGCGCCAGCCTCCCGGTGGCGACATAAGGCGATGGAGAAAAATAGCTGAAGAGGCCATCTATAACAGTTTATCACCAAGAAATATTATGAAACTGGCAGGCGCTTTACTTCAACCCATTTCCTTTACCGAAAATCTCCATGAAGGCAGGCGACTCATAAGTCACATAGAGCAAAACTTTGAAAAAAAAGGCGCTAATCCTGTAATGATTATTCAATATTACGCAATGAAGGCTATGTATAGTGGTCATGTTGGAGATCAGGTGAATGGCATGGCAGCTTTTGACGCGGGTTCAAAAATCATCGAAGACACCGGTATTCATATTTTTGACCAGATGTTGTTCCTCTATTATGCTCATAATGTGGTTGGATTGGGTGATAAAAAAAAATTGAGAAGCGCATTGGCGCAACTCAAAAAGATTCCGGCGCCCCGTTTACTGGATCAAGCGCATGTTGATTATTCCATGGGAACGATTTTGCTTGCCCTGGATGATGCAAGGGGCGCAGAAGTTTGCGCTGAAAAAGCCTTTGACTTTACCAAGAAAACGGGAGCGCCTATATCTGCAGGAGTGACAATGATCGCCCTTGGCACCATTAAATGTAGATTAGGGAAATACGATGAAAGTCTCGCTTGGTTTATGCGTGCCAGAAGGCTGGCAAGGGAGGTAAATATGGTCTCTTTTCATTCCCTGATTTATGAAGGATACCTTTATTTTGAGAAAGGGGAGAAGAACAAAGGGGTAGAGCTGCTCAAAAGGGGCCTTGCCATAGGGGCCAAAGAGGGATATGTCATGATGCCTTACTTTGATCGACCTTTTATGAACCGTATCTTCAGCCTTGCCATAGAAAAGAATTTAGAAAATGATTACACAAAGGAATTTATAAGAAAAAACAAGCTTCTTCCTGTGAGTCGTGGCGCAACTTTAAAAGATTGGCCATGGCCGATCAAGGTTTATACTCTGGGTTCTTTTAGGATAGAGGTGGATGGAAGGCCCCTCAAAGAAGGGAGGAAATCTCACCACCGGCTAATCGATATCCTGAAGGCCCTTATCTGCCTGGGTGGATCAAATGTTCCCGCCTATTGTCTTGCCGATATTTTCTGGCCGGAAAAGGACGGAGATGCGGCACAAAGCGCCCTCGATATGGGGATTCACAGGCTTAGAAAACTGCTCAATTATTCCGAGGCGATTGAGGTAAAGCATGGAGAGCTTTCCATTAACAGCAAGGTCTGCTGGGTTGACGCGCTTGCTTTTCTTGAACTTGCGAAACATAACAATGATAAGGAAAAAAATACAACGCAGAGCGCCGAAGATATGGAAAACCTTCTTTCCCTATATGGAGGCAAATTGCTCCCGGCCCTTGACGGTTCAGAGTGGACGATGGCCATGCGGGAAAATCTTCAGAGCAGTTATCTGAAAATACTTGCAAATCTGGGAGATCTTCGTGAAGCTTCTAAAGAGTGGGGCAGCGCTCTGGACTGTTACAGCCAGGGTGTAAAGGTCAACCCACTGTCTGAAGAGCATGTAAGGGGTCTTATGCGCACTTTCACAGCGCTTGGTCGGCCTGTCGATGCAATTTTAGCCTACCAGAAATTTGAAAAAGAACTAAAAAATAATATCGCTATCGTTCCATCTCCTGCTACAAAGGCCCTTTTCAAAGAAATATCCTCATCCTCCTGATGTCTCACATTTAAGTTTTTTTCCATTTAATCGCTTTACATTCAATTCTCACTATCTTTCTACTTACTATCCCAGAAACAGCATATGAATCATAGTTTCCAGGATTATCCTTCCTGTTGAAGCTGGAACCTGGTTGTTGTGTAACGCTGCTTCCCCGTTTAAGCCTGTAATAACAGACTAAGATCCGTTGAGAAACATGATGACCTTATTTTATAAAAAATCTAAAAAATAGATAAAAAATTGAATTTGTAATCTATTTGTTAGTTCCTGCGCAATATTATCACCACAAAAGAATTCTCTAAAGCTGAAAAAAATTTGAAGGAGGTTTACATATGAAAAGAGAAAAAAAGTCAACTATTATGGCAATTTTCGTAACATTACTTACGATGGTATTTACCGGCTGTGGAGGCAGTAGTGGTGGTAGTGGAGGTGAAGGTGGTAGTGGAGGTGAAGGTGGTAGTGGCACTGCAAAAGGTACCTTCAAAAAGAGCATTGATTATAATGATACTGCCTGGGCCGTACTATTTGGCGATGATTCCAAACTTCGATTTCACCTTCTCTACCATGCTGACGACATTAACGGTTCCGGCAATATCTCGGCGCTTCGATTTCGACATGATGCCGATCTCCTGGCCGATGTTACCTGTAACAATACAACGCTTAAAATTGGCCATACAAGCGCTGCTGATTTAACGACAACATTTGCAGACGCCATTGAAACAGGGCAGGGAAGTTTTGTCACTGTATTGGATAATGCTACCCTTACTATCCCCGCCGGCTCTGTAGGAAGTTATATTGAAATTCCTCTGCCCGGTGCATTCAATTACAATGGTGTTGATAATCTGCTGATTGAAATTTCAAGAACATCGGCATGTTCCGGTGATGTACTTTTGGATGCCGGGAGTGCAGTGGGGTACGATGCGACTTTACGCTCTCTCTCTTCCGATACAGCAGTAACCGGTTCAAAATTGGATTACAACATGACTGTTTCCTTTCAATTTTCCGGTGGTGATAATGAAGTGGACTTTGGAGGCACATCAGTAGATGCCTATCCATTTTCAACTCTCCTTCCCAAGGTACAAATGCTCTATTCGAATGGTGAAATAAACGGTTCCGGCCCAATCAGCGGCATCGGCTTTCAGATGTACACTACCTCTGCACAAAATGACGTGACCTATACACTCAAACTGGGCCATACGTCAACGCTCCTTTCAACTACATTTGCCGATAACTTCGATTTAGATACACCCGTTACGGTTGCAGATAACGTAAGCTTTACTATCCCCGCAGGCATTCCGGCAGGAGAGTACTTCTGGGTACCTATTCCTGACGGCACATTCACCTATAACGGCACCGATCCACTCCTTCTTGAGATTGATGTTTCTGCTGCAAGTTCACTCACCTATTTAATAGCTAAGCCTAGCGAACCGGGGCGAAGGGCTGTCGGTGACAGCGGAGACGTTGTTGCAAGTGGTGTTGATAATTTAGCTTACAATATTAAATTTCGCTTTGACGGTGCGCCTGTACAGATAATGCCATCCGGAAATGGTGCTACTCTTCAGGTACTTGGAGGATTAGCAGGTGGCAGCCAGACACAAAGCCTGTATACCCCCACTCTTGTTGGTACAGGGGGAACCGTTACCGGTATCAGCGTAAGGCTGACAGCAGATTCAGTGGCGACAACAATTCCTAATTACAAAATATATATGGGAGCCACTGATAAGACTGTACTTAATATGGCAGATACTTATTCCAGCAATATGGAACTAAACTCTGCACTGGTATTTGATGGCACTTTTGATATACCAGCGGGGCTTAAAGCGGGCGACTGGCTAACGATTCCTTTGCAGACCGGTTTTACTTATGACCCAACTCAGAACATGACTGTACTGTTTATGGCAGATTCTTCTTCTTCAGGAGATAATCCGGTTTCATCCTCTTTTGAAGCATCGTTTCCGACACATATGGTTGGGCGGACTGATAATGCAGTTGATATTACCGGCGTGCCCGCCTTTGATTATGATGCTTTGGTGGATGTACAACTGAATTTTTCTAAATGATTTATTGTTTAATATATTTAAAGGGCGGGCTTGTCCCTCCATTATTTGATGATGATTTGCAGGTGTGAGCTCACATTTTCTTTTTAAAGAAATAACACTTCTAATCATCCAGTAACTACTAAAAACCGGACTAGCGAAGAAAGATATTTCAAAAAACTCATTTATTTTACATAAGGAAAGGAGTCCTGTTATGAATATGTTCAACAAACTTCAATATAAATCTGTACCCACTATTCTCTTTATTACACTGATCATAGTTAGTGTCACTAAACAGGCATATGCAAACAATAATTACCTTCTCTATTTAACTCAGGCAGAGCAGATCGAGTGCCAAAATAAGACTGTGAACTTTGACTTACCCTTTACCTATGATACAACAAAAGATAATCTGCGATTAATGTCTGAGGCAGGTTTGATAGACACATCTATGTACCCATGGGGAACCCACGTCCCACCCTATACCGGCCATGAAGAAGGTAATAGAAAATCTGACTGGGCGGCATGGGCCGCACTCGATTATCCTGAACTGACTGTGCTCGTTGACGATAACAACAATCAAATTTGTGATGATGAGAACGAAACCTGCGGTATGTTACTTAATGATATTCTCCATAAAAACCCACCTTATATTGCACCAGAAACCGGTTTTCGGGTCAAGACTGTCGTTCTTGAAAGATTCTATGATTCCGTATCTGAAGCGACTGGCGGGAAAATGTGGCTCATTGAAGGTAATATTTGTAATTTTCATTATGAGTTAATGCATGTTGGACAACTATCCAGCACCTTGCGTGAGGGTATGATTAATGCTGGTTACAAGGATCCAAACACAGTCACAATTGACGATGAAGGGGTAAACCTGATCACCGATGAAGAAAACCCGATTTCCTTTAACAAGGGCGAGATCATTGCCTATCCGGAGATGATGGCTAGACAAGTCGAGGGACATCCAGGCTATTATCAGGGATCACTCGAATTTCAGCGTTTTCCCAATTCCCACATCGAATTTTCTGTAAGGGACTATAAAAAAACGGATCAATCTATTCATTTCCCAATGTTCCTGCTGTTACAGGATGATGCCCTATTGGATAAGCTCAGATACTATTTGGCCAAGCCCTTCCCGAAATTTAGCTTTAATGATCCCTCAATGGATTGGCTATGGCGTGCCGAAGCGGTGTCCTGGACCAACGAAGCTAAATCATTCTATAGTTACGACTCTATTCACAGTTCTTTAGGTGGCTGGTTTGAGAAAGCAGGAATACCACCCTGTAATGTAGATGAAGCTGCAGTTGATTGTGATCAGAAGTTGTCCATCTTCCCTATTCATAAAAACTCGGAATACTATAAACCAGCACTCTATAGCAGTCCTCATATTAACTACCTCATGTTTTATCGGCATTTAAATTCCACTGAAGAATTTCTTGTAAGAGGAGCTTATGGGGAGTTGTTAAGACCCCATACCCCGGACCCATTAACCGATGTTCTGACGGTAAAGTGGAGAGACCCTATGTCAGAAAAATCGATATACCAGAAGATCGCCTATCGAGTTTCACCGGCGCAGGAGCTTATGCGTGCTAAATTTGGCCCAATAGTGTCTGATTTTGCCTTACTGGCAGATATCCCAACACCTGATGGCACAGAAGTCTGTGACGGTGTAAACGTAGTTTGCTTTAACCATAAGCCGCCAGAGGCACAATAATAAACATCTCCATTAATATCCACTCTTGTTGGCTTACTAAGCCGGACGTTAAGAGTAGAGAGAATTTTGTAAATAAGAAAGGAGTATAAACATGTCTTGCATAAACTATATTCAAAGAATAAGGTGCCTGCTGTTAGTTATGATCAGCCTGCTCATTATTGGCTGTGGTGATGATGATTCAAATCCGAATATACAGTCCGTAGATTACCTTCCAAGTTGCGATAGCGTTATGGAAGCTAATGGGTCAGTTAATGCGAAAGACCTCTTTTCAGTGGCCCTTGTAGATCCCTCATCTGTAGATTCGTCACTTCCAATAGGTGAACTGGAGGCCGGTGATCTTACCCCCATCAATCATGAACTTGGATTCCTTCTGTACACGACCAATATCGATATAATTGCACCTACAGACCTGTATGTAAAAAGCTTAACAAGTACACAATATATCTCAGGTCCTCGGGCAGGTGAAACCGATTTTGGAATGACCTATCAAGTCTGCTCACATCTGGTAAATAGTAAAGAGGAAATTGCTGTTGAAGGTGATTATGCCCATATGACGGCTGCTTACGGAATTATAACTACAGCATTGGTTGGAGCCACCTGTGTTGAAGATCTTGGCGATGTTGAATCTACCGTAAAATGTTCTGTCAATTACGTAAATAACTATTTGCTGATAGATAAAGGCACATTGCTTGGCAGTGGTGGAGGAGCGGGTTTGTCCGATTATAAACCTGGCTTCGATGCAAATCTGACGGACTTCCGCTTTGAAAATAATTTTGTCAATCCAGACCGTATTGGCGCTGAAGAGGGACCAGGTGCCGGATTTAGATATGGCGCCTGTACCTATGAGTATTTTCTGGAGCCAACTAAAACAGCGTACCTTGATAAAGTGGGTGTTCCCGGTAATTATAGGGTCTCCGCTACTGATCCCTGTGGAAAGTTGAGTGATGTTGGACAGGCCGGTACTGCTGCAGGCATATGGATTTCTGAGGACAAGGCAGGCCTCGATATTTCAACAGACCTCTTTGGCGTCATGAGTAATCTGCTGGTCCTGGCAGATGACCTCATCGCACCTGATACTGAAATGAATATTTCAACTGATCTCATATCAGTCGCACCTGGTGATGGTAAAGCGGCTTTAGTGAGCATCATAAAGAAGGTATCAGGCGATGTAAATCCTGCCTTCAAGGAAATGTTGCCTGGCACTGTTTATTGCCTGGAAGGGACATCAGATATCGGTGGTATTATTACAGACTTTTACTACTATCTTGAACTCATTGATGGTGGAGATACCCTGAAACTGGAGGCTCTCGATGCTATTTGCAATGCTACACCTGAAGCTTCAAGAACATTCAGTGAAAATGCCCTGAGATTTGTACGCTAGATATTATGGCCACACTGCTGTAATCATAAATTGGGTAAAAACTTCTAGTAACATTATGTCAGGAAAAATAGTTTGTGACTCTCAAATGTTTATCTAAGAGCTTATCCAATATACCATCTTACTCATTTCTAGTGGCTGGTTGAGGTGGGGAGTAAAATAGAAAAGGAGAAAGTATGAAAAAAAAATACTCTATAAACAGGAAAGGAGAAGCTATGAAAAAGATGAATTACTCTAAGGAGAGGTTACTCACTCGCTTAACATCAACTGTAGTTTTAACTGTTTTTTTGCTAATGGGGTCGTCAGTTAATGCTGATATTGATAATGATAAACCTATTCTTATTATCGGGGCCTCTTATGAAAATGGTGTAACTCCTATAGATGATAACCTTTTTGGTCCCTTTTATGGAGCGGCAGTAAATTATGGTAGTTATCTAAGCCTTGGAGATGCACTGGTCCGTAATGATCAGTTGAATGGATTTGTAATTAACGAAGCACGGGGAGGCGCCAGTGTTTATTACCGTGAGTATTGCGGGCCCGACTCATGTGGCTTTGGATCCTGGCAGGGATATGACGTCCAGTTCCAAAAGGCCCTTAGCCGTGTCGTCATAAGAGACCCGCAAAATCCAATGAATATCCTGGGCTACAATGCGGACTATCTTATTATGGGAACACCGACTAATGACTGTCTCCATGCCGGTGGAGTGGAGGAACCGCAATTAGTTAGCGACCAATGTACGACGGAAGAACTAAACCATGTCATTGACGGCTACATAAATATCGCCCAACAAGCCGTTGCCATCGGCATAACCCCAATTGTTGCCATTTATCCTGACTATAATGATATTAATTGGCAGGTATTTCAAACTGCATTTGCTCTTCCATGGGTTATAAATGAGTCTACCTACAATGAACTGAAAGGACTTTTCCACTCACGTTTGCAGGTAGAAGTGCCGGAGGTCCTGTTGGTGGAGGCCTGGGATCAATTTAAACCAATTGGAGATGGACTGCATCCTGACTTTGATTCATCAACCAATGCGGCAAAAAAGATTGTAAAAGCGATGAAAGAGCATATTAAATAACAAGAAAAGAAAAGGGAGAGGAAAAATGAAGCAAGTTAAATTAAGTTTAATCAAGGTTTTAGCCATTATGTTTGTCCTGGTTTCTATGCAACAAATCGGTTTCGCCAGGGAAACGGAGAGAGATAACTACAGGAGGTTAATGCAGCCTGTAAATCTGAAAGACAATGTTATGGAGGTCCAGCAGGTTATCTTTGATTTTGAGGCAGGGACAGTAAGAAATACAGACTGGGGGAAGGTCCGATTCAATCCTATGGCCCTGGCCAGATCTACCGGTATGGGATCCGGTTATTATAATATGTTTGTTCATTCGCAAGAACCTTCAGGTCCCATTCGCTGGGTGGTACAAAACCTTTATATTCCTGAACAACTGAGTAACGAAAGCATACCTATGTCGGTTTTTATTGATCTCAGACCCGGCATAGTAGGTTCCGGGCCGGTCGAATCTATTACCGTGAACGTTGTCGCTTCAGAAAGTGTACTGCCGGTGATAGAAGAAATACAACACATTGCAGATACTTTTAAGTCAAGTGAGATAACAGTCAGTTCAGGCATTATTAATGCCGAAGGCGTCATCGATGGCTTTGACGGAATCCCTGAGCCAGGTGGCGATAATCCGGATTTGGTAGGGCCACCGCCATTGTCGCCATACCCTGTTCCAGGACCGTTGGACAAGTGGGAAGAAGAACCAATCTTTGTGTTTCAGGATCACACACGCAATTTGGAGTCTGGAGTTAATCAATGTCTCCCTGTTGCCTTTGCCAACACTTTCCAATACCTTGAGGACCGTTACAATGTATCTCCTCTGGTCTGGGATATTCCTCATTTCTTTGGTATCGGGTTTGGCTGGAATATTCCACCCTCATGGTTTCCGGTTCCTGACTACCGTCTTGTCGCTGCTATTGACGCACTAACCAAACGTGAAGGTGTATTGAATATGGATACCGGAGATGGTGCGATTCCCTGCCAGTGGGCCCGTGGCGCCATGGGATATATGGCTGCCTTTGGAGATCAGGCAGCGGTAGAGTTCAGACATCAAGGGGTACCTCAACCAGGTTTCGTAATTGTAGGTGATGGCAATTACTGTGATACCCATCCAGATATTCCCTTTAACGGCCTTATTTCTTACCCTGAAGGTCAAGAGGTAACTTGGGACTGGATATTCGATCAGTTGACACAGGGGCGTGGTGTGGTTTTAACTTTCACCAGATTTGACAAAACAGGTGCTAAAGGAGGCTCACATGGATTGAGAATCTGGGGAGCTATGCGCGCAAATGGCAGAGACTATATTTATACTATCGATGATTCACAACAAGGCAATAACAATATTGGAATACAAACACAATTCTGGGAAGTCGCTGATACGGGAAGTCCGGGTAATCCAGGTATTCCTGATGGGAGCTTGAATATAAGTGGTAACGGTGCCAGTGGCCAATGGGAAATCACAGCAGCCATGTCAGTAGAGGCGAAGCCGACTTTAATTCTTCCTTAATATTGGGAAAAATTGCCCTCAAGCTGTCTAGAAAACAAAAAGGAAAAAGTTAAATTTAAAAGCCCATCCCGGCCACGTGCCGGGATGGGCTTTTTTTAAATGAGAAGGTGTTTCCTCGTTGATAAAGGGCTCATCCCCATGCCTGAAGATGAGCAGGCTGAAGTACGCAAAAGAGCGACAAAATGGATTCCTTTTTCTAAGTAAATGAGAAGAACTCTTATATTTAATGCCATTGTTGGGTGATTATTCCTGACGATGGCATTTTTTTAAAACCTTTCCCTTATTCCCGCATCCTAAATCGTGCACTTCGTAATACGTTTCGCTTCAAGGAAAAGTTTTCTTGATAAAAATGTGCTTTCTATTTAAATTTCTCCACCGGGAGTTGTGGAGAAGGGAAAACCTTTCCAGGAGCGCAATTGTATTTTGAAGTCTGTTTTTCTTTTCTTAAAACAATAAATTAATAATAGAAAGGGGGAATTATGGGGAAATATCTAATTGTTAAATCCACATATTAACCATCCATGAAATACATCACAGGTATTGAGAAGTTTGTTTTTCTTTTCTTAAAAATACTAAATCAATAATATAAGGGGGAATTATGAAGAAACACCAATTTGTTAAATCCGTATTTTACGGGGGAATCATCAGTACTATTTTAGGCCTGTCAACGGCTGCATTGGCGCTCACACCGGTTGAAGAACTCGGCAAGAATCTCTTTTTCGACACTGATCTATCAGAGCCCGCTGGCCAGTCATGCGCCAGTTGTCATTCACCGGCAACAGGATTTGCAGAACCCGATCAGGAAAACCCTGTTTCAGAGGGTGTTATTCCAGGCAGGTTTGGTGGCCGTAATGCACCTAGTGCAGGTTACGCTGTTTTTTTCCCTGAGTTCACTCATAAGGGAAGGAATAATATATCCGGTGGCCAGTTCTGGGATGGTAGAGCGGCCAATTTAACGGAGCAGGCCAAAGGGCCTTTCCTTAACCCGGTGGAAATGAATAACCCCAGTCGGGCTCATGTCATTGCTGATATTGAACTGTCGAGCTATGCCGGGTTGTTCGAGCAGGAGTGCGGTCTAGACGCCTTCCTTCCGGAGAATGTCGACAGCTCTTATGACTGCATGGCGGCAGCCATCGCTGCCTATGAGGGAACGAGCGAGGTGAGTCCCTTCAGTTCGAAATTTGATGCCGTACAGGCAGGTCTGGCTACATTCACAGCACAGGAAGAAGAGGGGTTTAACCTCTTCAAAGGGTCGGCTAAATGCTCAAACTGTCATACGGTAAAAACGCTGAATAACGAACCTGCTCCAATTTTTACGGATTTTGAATACCACAATATCGGTTTACCTCATAATCCTGAAATTGATGCACTGATAGGCTCGGTTCAGCCTCCTGATCTTGGTTTGGGTGTGTTCGTCGTTGATCCCAAGAATAATGGTAAGTTCAAGAACACACATTTACGAAACGTTGAGCTAACAGCGCCCTATATGCACAATGGC
>JAOUBX010000096.1 GCA_029860075.1 Deltaproteobacteria bacterium
AAAGGATACCAAAGCAAAGAGCGAAGCAAAGAGCAAAGCAAAGAGCGAAGCAAAGAGCAAAGCAAAGAGCGAAGCAAAGAGCAAAGCAAAGAGCGAAGCAAAGAGCGAAGCAAAGAGCGAAGCAAAAAGCGAAGCAAAAAGAACTGACAAGCCGCCTGTAAAAAAAGCTGCCCTTTCTAAGGAAGAGAGTTCAGCTAAAGAGATTAAAATAAAAACAAAGGCTCCTGCCAAGGAAAAGGAATCAACCCTTTCTGTGACGCTCAAAAGAAGCGCAATTGGCAGGCCCCGGGATCAAAAGGCAACTTTGGTAGGGCTTGGTTTTAAGAGATTGAACCAGACTGTGGTTTTGAAAGATACTCCGCAAGCGAGAGGAATGATAAAAAAAGTTTCACATTTGGTAATGGTAGACTAGCTGACGAAGGATAGAGAATATGAAGCTCAATGAACTCAGGCCATCTGAAGGGTCTGCAAAAAATAAAAAAAGAGTGGGTCGCGGTCCCGGATCCGGCTTTGGTAAAACAAGTGGCAGAGGACACAAAGGCCAAAAATCCAGATCAGGTGCTAAATCAACGAGAGGATTTGAAGGTGGACAGATGCCTTTGCAGAGAAGGTTGCCCAAGGTTGGTTTTACCAACATATTCAAGAAGAATATGCCATTATTAATGTTGGTGACTTATCTAAATTTGAGGCCAATACGGTTGTTGATTCAGAATTGTTAAGCAAATCCGGTCTGGTGAAAAAAATTGGATATGGCATTAAGGTCCTTGGTAATGGCGATATTAAACAATCGCTTGTTTTGAAGGTAGATAAAATTTCAAGTGGCGCAAAAAAGAAGATTGAAGCTGCTGGTGGGAAAGTAGAGACAGATTAAGTGATAGCTGGCGGAGTACAGAATATATTCAAAGTTCCTGAACTTTGGAGCAGGATCAAATTTGTTCTTTTTGCTCTGGCAGTTTACAGGATAGGTTGTTTCGTTCCCACACCCGGGATTGACGGGCAAGCTTTGGCTTCATTTTTTGAGCAGGCTAAAGGTACTTTGCTGGGTGTCTTTAATATGTTCTCCGGCGGTGCCCTGGAAAGGTTGTCCGTTTTTGCGCTGGGGATTATGCCCTATATTAGCGCATCAATTATATTTCAGCTACTCACTGTTTTGGTTCCTTCCTTTGAGGCGCTTAAGAAGGAAGGGGAATCAGGAAGAAAGAAAATCACGCAATATACCAGGTACGGTACCATATTAATTAGCATCGTACAAGGCTTCGGTATTGCAGTCGGATTGGAAGCCATGCAGGGGCCTGCTGGTGAGGCGGTGGTTCTTATCCCTGGCTGGGGATTTAGAATCGTCACGGTCATCACGCTGACTGCCGGAACGGCATTCCTTATGTGGCTTGGTGAACAAATGACGGAAAAGGGGATTGGTAACGGTATCTCGTTAATCATCTTTGCAGGTATTGTTGCCAGACTCCCTGCTGCCATAACAAATACCTTTCAAATGCTTAAGCGGGGTGATCTGGGTCCTTTAACGGTTGCAATTATTTTACTGATTATGTTCGTTGTCATTGCCTTTATTCTTTATTTTGAAAAGGGACAGAGAAGGATTCCTATCAGTCATGGTAGAAAGGTAGTCGGTATGACGGCAAGCGGAAGCCATTTGCCGCTGAAAGTAAATACGGCTGGTGTTATTCCGCCAATCTTTGCCTCTTCCTTATTACTTTTTCCGGCAACCTTGGAAGGGATTATAGCTTATGACTGGATGTCAACACTGGTAGGGATGTTGGGACCAGAGAAGATATTATACAATGTTATCTTTGTTGCTCTTATAATTTTCTTTTGCTTTTTTTATACGGCTGTTACTTTCAATCCAGAGGACATTGCCGATAATTTAAAAAAATCAGGAAGCTATATACCGGGGATCAGACCGGGTAAAAGTACCGCTGAATACATCGATCTGGTGCTAAGCCGGATAACCTTAGGTGGAGCGCTTTATGTAGCGGCAGTCTGTGTGTTGCCTACACTTCTCATTGCCAGATTTAATGTGCCCTTCTATTTTGGGGGTACGGCATTGTTAATTGTTGTCAGCGTGGGAATAGATACTGCACAACAGATTGAATCGCATCTTTTGGCCAGAGAGTACGAAGGATTTATGAAGAGTGGCAGAATAAGAGGTAGAAGATGAAAAGGTTGATATTGCTTGGTGCACCTGGAGCAGGCAAGGGAACTCAATCTAAGAGGCTTGTCGTCAACTATGGTATCCCACAGATCTCGACGGGTGATATTCTCAGAGCGGCATTGAAGAATGGAACCGAACTTGGCGTAAAGGCAAAAACTTATATGGATAAGGGTGAACTTGTCCCTGATGATGTTGTCATAGGAATTATCAGGGAAAGATTGATTGAAAAGGATTGTTCCGAAGGGTTTATACTGGATGGGTTCCCCAGAACGGTTATTCAAGCCGATGCGCTTGAAGAAACACTTGAAAGTCTGGGACAACCAATTGATAATGTCGTGAATATTCATGTTGATGAAAAAGAGTTGCTTCTCAGGTTGACTGGAAGAAGGATTTGTACTAACTGCGGGGAAGTTTATCACATCAAGTTTAATCCTCCGGAGGATGAACATAAATGTGATAAATGTGGAAGTGATTTATATCAAAGGGATGATGATAAGGAAGAGACTATCTCGGAAAGATTGAAAGTCTATTCATCGACTACAACTCCTTTGATTGACTATTATGAAAAGAAGAATCTTCTTGCCACTGTTGAGGGTGTGGGCAGTGAAATAGAGATATTCGACCGGATAGGTGCCATTTTAAACAGCCCTTCAGCTTGATGGTTCTTTTAAAATCTGCAAAAGAAATTGAGATTATGAGGAAAGCCAACCTTATAGTGGCTGAAGTTCTGAATACTCTCAAAGAAACAGTAAAGCCGGGAGTATCTACCGGCGATCTTGATAAGGTCGCCGAGGAATATGTGAAAAAAAAGGGTGTAAAAGCTGCCTTTAAAGGTTATAATGGCTATCCTGCTTCAATTTGCGCATCTGTTAATGAAGAAGTTGTTCACGGTATTCCTTCACCCAAAAGGATTCTTGAAGAAGGTGATATTGTTGGTATCGATTTTGGTGTCTGCCTTGATGGATACTTTGGTGATGCCGCTATCACTATCGCGGTAGGTAATATATCTACAGAGGCCGAAGCCTTGATGAAGGTGACGGAAGAATCTCTATACAAGGCCATAGAGATGGCAAAGGTAGGGAACAGACTGTCGGATATATCCTATGCCGTCCAGAGCCATGTAGAAGCACAGGGCTATTCTGTCGTTAGAGAGTTTGTTGGTCATGGAATCGGAAAAAGTTTGCATGAACAACCTCAGGTACCTAACTTTGGGCAACCAAAACGCGGTATCAGGCTAAAAGCAGGAATGGTTTTGGCTATTGAGCCAATGATCAACCAGGGTAAGTGTGGTGTAAGAGTGAAGTCCGATGGATGGACAGCCGTAACGGATGACGGCCTTTTGTCATCTCATTATGAACACTCAGTTGCTATAACGAAAAACGGGCCATACATTCTTAGTAAGATATAGAAAAAAAGTATAGGGAGTTTATGTCGAAGGAAGAAGCAATCGAGGTTGAGGGGACGGTATTAGAACCATTACCGAATGCGATGTTCAGGGTGGAGCTTGAGAATGGACATAAAGTCCTGGCACATATTTCAGGCAAGATGAGAATGCATTATATTAAAATTTTACCTGGTGATAAGGTCAAAATTGAGTTGTCTCCATACGATCTCAGTCGTGGAAGAATAACATACCGGGAGAAATGACATAAACTAGGGAGAGGCAGGATGAAAGTAAGAGCATCGGTAAAAAAGATTTGCCCAAAGTGCAAACTGATTAAAAGAAAAGGCGTTGTAAGGGTGATTTGTGAAATTCCTAAGCATAAACAGCGTCAAGGTTAAAGAGAGAGGATATTCATGGCAAGAATAGCAGGCGTTGACCTTCCGAAGGACAAGAGAATTGAAATTGCGCTGACTTATATCTATGGAATTGGTAAGTCACTTTCCAATGACATACTGTCTGAAGCAGGAGTTGATCCAAATAAGAGAGCTAAGGATTTGGAAGAGACAGATGTTAGCAATATTAAGAAAGTTATTGATGAGACTTATAAGGTAGAAGGTGACCTTCGAAAAGAAGTGTCCATGAATATCAAGCGACTCATGGACCTTGGATGTTACAGAGGGTTAAGGCATAGAAAAGGGCTGCCCGTTCGAGGACAGAAAACGAAGACCAATGCCAGGAGCAGAAAAGGACCCAAGAGAACGGTTGCGGGTAAGAAGAAGTAGTATTTAATAGCGGAGGAGAAATGGCTAAAGTAGTAAAAAAAGGTGCTGTCAAAAGAAGGAAAGAAAAAAAGAATATTCCTAACGGAATTGCGCATATACAGTCAACCTTCAATAATACCATCATTACTATAACTGATACTGCCGGGAATGTTGTGTCCTGGTCAACATCCGGTGCAATGGGATTTAAAGGCTCCAAGAAGAGCACTCCTTTTGCCGCCCAGATGGCTGGTGAGGATGCAGGTAAAAAAGCAATGGCACATGGTATGAAAACTATCGATGTTTACGTCAAAGGTCCGGGCTCTGGTAGAGAATCAGCACTGAGAGCCTTGCAGGCGATCGGTTTTAACATAAAATTAATCAAAGACATCACACCTATCCCTCATAACGGCTGCAGGCCACCAAAGAGGAGAAGGGTTTAACAGTTTAAAGACAGGGACTAAGAGGAGGTTAGATTGGCAAGGTACAGAGAATCGGTGTGCAGAATTTGCAGAAGGGAAGGGAGTAAACTTTTTCTCAAAGGCGACAGATGCTACACTGACAAATGTGCAATAGACAGGCGGGCTTATCCGCCAGGGCAGCATGGCCAGGGTAGAAAAAAAGTAACGGATTACGGCGTGCAGCTACGTGAAAAGCAGAAAGTAAGAAGGATGTATAACCTTTTGGAAAAGCAGTTTAGAGGTTACTTTAAGGCTGCAGACAGAAAGAAGGGTGTTACAGGTGAAAATCTCCTTCAACTTCTCGAAAGTCGTCTCGATAATATGGTGTACAGACTTGGTTTTGCAAGTTCTCGAAATGAGGCAAGACAACTGGTAAACCACGGTCATTTTCTGGTAAACGGAAGAAAAGTTGATGTGTGCTCATACCTGGTAAAACCGGGATATGCTATCGAAGTTCGGGAAAAGAGTAGAAAAATTCAACGAATTAGTGATTCTCTCGACGCTGTTGTTAGAAGAGGTGTTCCTGAGTGGCTGGAGCTTGAAAGAGAGCACTTTAAGGGAACTGTCAAATCGATACCCGTAAGGGAAGATATCACTATGCCAATACAGGAAAACCTTATTGTCGAGTTGTACTCAAAATAATTAGGGTAAGCATTAATTTGCCTGCCATGATGATGGAGGAAAAATGTATCAGAACTGGCGTGAACTGATTCAACCAAAACACTTAAAATTCGAAAAAGAGTCTTTTAAGGGTAACTATGCGAAGTTTTATGCGGAACCTTTTGAAAGAGGGTATGGAACTACAATAGGTAACTCACTGAGAAGGATTTTGCTATCTTCTTTGCAGGGGGCTGCAGTTACTGCTGTTAAGGCAGAAGGCGTACTGCACGAGTTTTCCACTATACCCGGCGTTAGCGAAGATATGACAGAAGTTATACTCAATCTTAAGGGTGTGAGAGTAAAACTGCATACGGGAACATCTAAAACAGTTACCATTAAGAAAAACGGTGAGGGTGAAGTTAAAGCAGGTGACATTATTCATGATTCTTCTGTGGAAATTCTTAATCCTGAACATCATATTGCCACCGTTGGTAAGGGTGGCAAGCTTGAGATGGAGCTAACGGTAAAACTCGGAAGAGGATACGTACCTTCGGAAAGAAATCGGGAAGAGGATACACCTGCTGATGCTATAGTAATTGATTCTCTCTTCAATCCTATTTTGAAGGTTAATCATTCCGTTGCGAATGCCAGGGTAGGTCAAAGGACGGATTATGATAAACTTACACTTGAAATCTGGACGGATGGGTCCGTCAAGCCCGATGATGCCGTTGCTTTTTCTGCTAAAATATTGAAAGAGCAGATGAATATTTTTATAAACTTTGACGAGTCCTCTATAGAGCCTGAGAAGGAAGAATCTGATGAGACCGAGGCAAAGATTAATGAAAATCTCATCAGAGGTGTTGATGAGCTTGAGCTTTCTGTGAGATCAGCAAATTGTCTGAAGAATGCAGATATTCGTTACATAGGCGAACTTGTTCAAAAGACGGAAGGTGAAATGCTCAAAACCAAGAACTTTGGTCGTAAATCGCTAAATGAAATTAAGGAGATTCTCACTGATATGGGCCTCAGCTTTGGCATGCAAATCGCAAACTGGCCACCCGATGATCTTCCTGAATTGCCCGAAACACCGGATTACCTCGCACTGGATGACGAGGATAATTAATAATCGCTGATAATATTATATACTATATTTAGGAGTTGAAATGAGACACCTTAAATCAGGCAAACAGCTTGGTAGAAATTCGAGCCACAGAAAAGCGATGTATCGCAACATGGTCGTATCTTTGCTGGATAAGGAAAGTATTACTACTACTGATGTTAAGGCTAAAGAATTAAGAAGGCATGCCGAAAAATTAATTACACTCGGAAAGCGTGGTACCCTTTCTGCCAGAAGAATGGCAAGAGTGATGGTTAATGACAGGGAAGTGTTGCAAAAGCTTTTCACAACACTTGCTGACAGGTATAAAGACAGGCCCGGTGGTTATATAAGGATCATCAAGCTTGGTATGAGGGCGGGAGATAACGCACCACTTTCTTCAATACAACTGGTAACTGAAGAAATGAAAGGCGCAGAAAAACCGGTTAAGAAAACAAGCTCTGCAAAAAAGAAAGCGTCTGTAGGAGAAGAGAAAAAAATAAAAAAGACTTCTCAGCAAGAGGAAGCAGTTGAGGAAGCCGAAGCAGTTGCTGTAGATTCGGAAAAGGAAGAGGTTCAAGCGGAAGAGGTGGTTGAGGCTCAAGCCAAAGAAAAGACGGAAGAAAAGACGGAGACAGAAGAAGCGTCTGTGGAAGTAACTGAAGAGGAAGAAAAAGAAGAAAAAAAATGATTTTGAAATTTTAATACGCATTAAAAGAGCAAGGATTTCGTTCCTTGCTTTTTTTTTGTTTAAACTTAAATAAAGAAAGTAGTTATTATTTAGGCGCTTTTACTGATGATCAAATAAAGTATTCTTATGTTAACAAAGAAAAAAGAGATAATAAGATTAAAAGAAATTACTTTCAGCTATTCTGATTTTGCCGACAAAAGTAAAATTTTATTTTCAAACCTTAACCTCACTCTGAAGGAAGGGGAATACACCGCTATCGGTGGTGCTAATGGTTCAGGTAAGACGACCCTTGCAGCGTTATTAAAAGGAATATTAAAACCTCTTTCAGGTGAGATTATATTTCGTGGTGCAAATGTTACAAAAAATGGAATTAATCCTGAAATAGGCTATATATATTCAAATCCTGAAAATCAGATTGTATCTCCTGTTGTTGAAGATGATATAGCCTTTGGTCTGGAAAATATGGGTGTCTATGGTCGGGAAATTGAAGATGCTCTCTTTGGCGCACTTGAAAAAGTTAATGCCCTCAATCTTCAAAAAGAACTAACACACCTTCTTTCCGGAGGTGAACAGCAAAAAATTAATATTGCAGGGATTCTGGCCCTTAACTGTAAATGTATTATTTTTGATGAGGCTTCATCCATGCTTGATCCTATGTCGCGACGTACATTATTAAAAATTTTAAAAGAATTGAATAAGGAGTATGGGATAACCATTGTTCAGATCACTCATAACCTTTTTGAGCTAATGAGCTCAGATCGTGTTATTTATATGGAAGGTGGCGCTATAGTATTTGATGGAAAATGGCCCTTATTATTTGAAAAAGGAGGTGTTTCTTATTCTTTTACAGATAAACAGAGACTGCTTGTCGAGTTTATTCAAAAAATAAATAAACTTACTTCCGAACCTATGCTCTTTGACTGTGACATGAATAGTATGATTGAACGCCTGCTCCAACGGGTGGGGAGTCAGGCAAGTTTACCCGTTAAGTAGTCTCGATTCCTGTAATCATTTCGAAAATTTATAAAGAATTTCATCTTCTCGTACAAGGTCCAGTTCTGCCCTGGCTGTTTTTTCCATTTCCTTAAAATCGTTTTTTAATAAAAGTGCTTTAGAAAGCAGCTTTTTGTTTTCCCCTTCTACAATTTGAGATCTCATTATAATATTATCTCTTTCCGTGGCTAATTGATGTACACGAATCAAACCTCTTTCACTGAAAAAAGTGTACAGCAAGAGTAAGACAAAAGTAAATACATAGAGCCATGTGAACTTATTTTCAGGAAGAGATTTCACAGGTTATAAAAGGCGCTCCTCCCCGGGTAGATAGCAGAATTCCCTAATTCTTCCTCAATTCTCAGCAATTGATTGTATTTTGCGATCCTGTCAGTTCTGCTGGCAGAACCGGTTTTTATTTGACCCGCATTTGTTGCTACCGCAATGTCTGCAATTGTGGTATCCTCAGTCTCCCCGGATCGGTGTGAAATGACTGCTGTATAACCGGCCCGTTTTGCCATTTCGATAGCATCCAGTGTTTCTGTTAGCGTTCCGATCTGGTTGACTTTAATAAGAATTGAATTAGCGACACCTCTTGTTATTCCCTTTGAAAGAATCTCAGTGTTTGTGACAAACAGATCATCTCCCACAAGCTGAACTTCTGACCCCAGGTCCTCTGTGATCAATTTCCAGCCATCCCAGTCATTTTCACTTAAGCCGTCTTCAATTGATACTATAGGGTATTTTTTTATCCAGTTTTTATAAAATTCCACCATTTCACGGGAACTCTTTTTAGAACCATCGGACTTCTTGAAATGATAATGATCATTTTCAAAAAATTCACTTGAAGCTGAATCGAGAGCCAACATGATCTCTTCTCCCGGTTTATAACCCGCCTTTTCAATGGCTTCCAGTATAACGTCAATTGCTTCGTCATTGGATTTCAGGTTTGGTGCAAAACCACCTTCATCGCCGACTGCTGTATTATATCCCTTTCCTGCAAGAACTTTTTTAAGGTTGTGAAATACTTCAGTTCCCACGCGTAGTGCGTCGGAAAAGGTTTTGCCGCCAACCGGCATGATCATAAATTCCTGAATATCGACATTGTTATCGGCGTGTGCGCCGCCATTTAAAATGTTCATCATGGGAACAGGCAGCGTTTTGCCGTTTGTACCCCCGATGTAACGATACAGGGGTAGATCGAGAGCCGTTGCAGCCGCTCTTGCTACTGCAAGTGATACGCCGAGAATAGCGTTCGCTCCCAGATTACTCTTATTATTCGTTCCGTCAAGTTCTATCATTAAATTATCGATTGCGGCCTGATCGGTGGCATCCATTCCTGATATTTCCGGGCCTATTATTTCTTCTGCATTTTTAACGGCTTTTGTAACGCCTTTTCCAAGAAACCTTTTTTCACCATCTCTTAATTCGACAGCTTCAAGCTCACCTGTGGAAGCTCCCGATGGTACGGCTGCTCTCCCGAAAACGCCTGATGAGAGATAAACATCTACCTCTACGGTAGGGTTTCCTCTTGAATCAATAATTTCTCTCGCCAGAACGTCTTCAATAATTGTCATTATAAAAAGCCTCCAATAAGCATTTAATTATTATTTTATTAGCAGAAATCTAGCAGAAAAGTGAAAATTTGTCAAAGTCATAATCCCTTTCAATCGCTGAATAATAGGACTCTATTTGTATGGTTAATTAAAAGAAAGTGAGAATTTATAAATAAAAGTTGAAATATGATTTATTGGTCGTTACTATTGAATGATTTGAAATTATAAATATTTTGGAGGTTTCTTTGACTCACATAGAGGATCATCGCCCCTGGGGATGTTTTAAAGTCCTTGCCGATGAAGCCGACCATAAAGTTAAGCGCATTCTTGTCTACCCGGGAAAACGTTTGAGCCTGCAACGTCATAAAAGGCGTTGTGAACACTGGTTTGTCGTATCCGGAGAAGGTGTCGTTACCTTAAATGGTAAGGATATAACCCTTAAAACAGGTCAATCAATTGATATCCCCTTGGGTGGAATTCATCGGATGTCAAATAAGACGGACAAGGATGTTGTTTTCATCGAAGTGCAAAGGGGTGATTATTTTGGTGAGGATGATATCGAACGTTTGGAGGATGATTACGGGAGAGTATAAATGTCCGTTTCCTCCAAAGCCTGACCACGTGCTTTTTGCATAATGAGTCAGCGAGTTAATCGTATTAGCAGCTTTCCTTTAATACTTTTATCCTACTTTCTTTTATTTTTCTTGCTTAACAGGTTCTTGGCTTTTTTTGCTTCGTCCAAATCTGGAAACTGTTTGATTAATTTCTTATAGAGCGCCTCTGCTGTTTTTTTATCCTTAATCTTTTCAAAGGCCATCCCTTGCTTAAGCAGGGCTGCAGGAACCTTTCCTCCCCCCGGATATTTCTTGATAACATCATCGTATTCTATGATTGATCTTTCAAAATCGCCATCATCATAAAAACTTTCGCCTATCCAGAACTGTGCGTTGTTGGCGAGAGGGCCGTCAGGAAATAATTTTAAGTAGCGATTAAAAAAATCCCTTGCTTCCCTGGTCTTTCCTTTTTTGATGGCATCGAGACCGGATTTATATAAATCCGCTGAAGTAATTTCAGGCTCTTTGCTGGTCTCATCTGCTATTACAGAGGCTTTTTTTATCAATTCAAGGTCAAGCTTCAACTCGTCCAGTTTTTTTTCAGATCTCTCTATTCTGCCTTCAATAGCGGTTAATCTTGAGTCAACCGCCGTTAAAAAAGAGCGATTATTGTCTGAAGCTTTTCCCGTTAGGTGTTTTACTTCTTCAAACCTTCCACCTAAAGCCTGGATTTCTCCCCTCATGGCGTTGAGTTTAGCATCGGAAGCAGCCCTGGTTTTTTTGAGGTCACGCGACAAAAATTCTATCTCCCTTTCCATTTCATCAATTCTGCTTTTGCTGCTGTCAGGTTTAATGCCTGCCGTGAGTTGAATCCTTGCTGTTTCTTTTTTGAGTTCCTCTACATCATTTTTCAGACTTATCAGGTCCTTGTTAGGAACGATGCAGCCTGTTACTAATATGCTGCCAACAAGAGCGGCAGAGAATATGGATGTGACGGTTTTAGATCCCTTCAAAATGAACTCTCCTGTTTGCCGCCCAGGCTTTTTCATGCTGCCCTTCCTCTATCGGCATTTCTTCGCCGTAACTGATGGTAGAAAGACGGATTGAGTCTACTCCCAGGATTTCAAGATACCTTTTTACGGCATCGGCTCTTCTTGCTCCAAGTGCAAGGTTATATTCTGATGTTCCTCTGTCATCAGCATGACCTTCGATGTTGACCTTAATAGAGCGGTTTTGGTCGAGCCAGGAAAACATCGTTTCAAGGTAGGCCCTTGAATCACTGTCGAGATCTGATTTGTCGAACTTGAAGTGAATGTCTTTCAAAGTAAATACTTCCCCCGGTTCGTCACTGAAGGCTTTTTCGGCTCCTTCATCAACAACTTTTATATCTTCTTCCTTGATATCCTGCCCCTCACCTGGAGAAAGAGGTTCATTAGGTGCTGTTTCTTCCTTTCCCTGGCCCTCAGCAAACCTCTGGTTTATTTCCTGTCCAAATTGTGAATTGGCATCTGGTACCTTTTTCTTGATACCTTCACAGCCTGAAATAAGAATAGCTGAAAAAATGAGCATAATAAATTTGTGATTAAATTTAGCAAAAAAAGACATGAAATTCTCCTCCTTAAATAGGTTGTATTAATTAAAAAAAGGCGACCATGCAGGGCTCATATCCGCTCCACCGGAGCCATCCAGCTTTATGGTTTTGCTGGTGCCCATATTAATGAGGTAAATTGTTTTTTTTCCCTCCCTTGATGATGAAAAAACAAGGAACCTGCCATCGGGAGACCAGCTTGGTTCCTCATCATTTCCTGGACCGAAGGTAATTTGCCTTTTTGACGATCCGTCAGCTTTCATAATATATATCCTGAAACCACCTTTTTGCAAGGATGAATAGGCAATCCATTTTCCATCTTTGCTCCATGCCGGTGATGTATTATATTTACCATCAAAAGTTAGTCTTGTTAAGTCTTTTCCCTCTTCTGTAATTGTATATATATTAGGATTCCCTCCCCTGTCTGAAACAAAGGCAATACTTTCTCCATCAGGTGACCAGGCAGGTGACACATCGAGCCCCCAGCCTGATGTAAGTCTTCTTATGGCGCCATTACCCGGCTCGGTGAGGAAAAGGTCGGAATCTCCTCTCTTTGTCATGGTGAAAACGACTTTCATGCTGTCAGGTGACCAGTCTCCTCCCATGGTCATGTGCTTTTCTTTTGTGAGAGCAATTTCATTGTAGTTTGCCAAATCTTTTATGTAGAGAGCTGCTTTTCCACCCTTGAATGAAGTGAAAAGGAGCTTTTTGCTATCTTTGGACCACTTGGGAGAGAGGTTTATACTTCCATTATTCGTTAGTTTAAGAGCGTTTTTACCATCAAAATCCATGAGATAAAGTTCCTTGTTTCCTCCCTTCTTTGATATAAAGGCAATTTTAGTATTAAAGATGCCTTTTTCTCCTGTCAGTATTTTTATAACTTCATCAGAAAAACGGTGGGCTATAGTTCTTATATCTGATTCTTGTCCATGGTATCTCTTGGCCAGAAGTGTTTTGTTTCTTGCAAGATCATAAAGAAATGCTTCGATAAGCACTCCGCTGTTTTTTACGGAAATAGATCCTTTGATTAAGGTTTCAGCCCCGGCTGAAAGCCAGAAAGGCGCATCCCCTGTTTCACCTTCTTCACTAATCATATGAAATAGTCCGCTAAGGTCGAGGTTTCTCCTGATTGTAGCTGAGACTGATGAAGAAAGATCTTTGCCTGTGAAGTTTTCTATGGCAATAGGCATTTTTCGTGCTGAAGGAGAACTGATATCTATATAAATTTTCGCTGTTGCTGTATTTGTGTATAAACAAGTCGTTGAGAGTATAAATAATGTAATTGTTTTTTTGATCAAAGCTATATCCCTTCAATTAAGTTTATTTTCCGAACCTAAAGCCTATTTCAATTCCACCTTCATAGCCTTTTGGAGGCCTTGGAAATGGGACAGATTTTTCAACGGCCCTCATGACGGATTGATCAAAAAAACCATTTCCCGACCCTTCTTCAATGTCTACCTTAAGTAACTCACCATTTTTTCCAATGGTAACAGATATTATAGCGGATAAACCGGAATAGTCGGCGCTTCCCGGCAATATCCAGGCATTTTCCATTTTTTCATAAAGGAGATCACTGTATGCTTTTATCTCTTTTTTCATATTTGATGTATCTACTTTTCTTACGCCGGCTTTTGGGGTAGTGCTTACCTGGCCGGCTGTTTGGGCGGCTTTCCTGGTTTGTGCTACCTTTGATCTTACCCTGGCCAGTTTTTCTTCAACGGCCATTTCCTCTTCATGCTTTTTTCTTAGTTTCTTGATCATTGCTGATGGATCGGTGACAGGTGTTTTGACTTTTTTCTTTGGCAGCTTCTTTGTTTTTGCTTTTTTTATGGGTTTTGCCTGTTTTTTGCTCTTCTTTGCGACTTTCTTTGATGGTGGAGGAAGGGGGCTTTTTTTTGTTGTCACCTTCTTCTTTTGATTTGGAGCCGGCTTTGGTCTGTCAAGGGTGACGAGATCTACCTTGTAGGTTGGAGCGTAAAATTCTCTTTTGACAGCAGACCTTGAATTGATAGTGCTAAATATGCCGATGAGCAGAAGGTGCAACACCAGGGAAATAGCAACCCATATTGCCAGATCATGGTTTTTGTCAAACATCCTCACCTTTAAATCTTTCAGACTTCATCAGGGTTGGTGATCATGCCGACTTTATCTATACCAGATTCTTTTATACGAGCCATGACTTTGATGACAAAACCGTAAGATACCTTTGAGTCGGCCTTGATCAAAACCTCATTCCCTTTTATGTGTTTGAGCTTGGATGCTAATTTATTTATCGTTGTTTTGCCTTTGTCGTTGATATATATCTTTTCGTTTTTTGTTATACTTACAACAATCGGTGAATCTTTGGTAAATCCCGATCCTTTTGCTACGGGAAGGTCGACTTCGAGCCCCTGCTGCATCATGGGTGCCGTTACCATAAAGATTATTAAAAGAACAAGCATAATGTCGACAAAGGGGGTTACGTTTATCTCCGCCATAGGAGTATAGCTCTTTTTAATCCCTTTCAAGAGATTGCCTCCTTAAGCCCCGTTCTGCTATGTTTAAAAATTCAAGTGTCATGCTGTCTATGTCCTGGGAGAGACGCTTAATTTTCTCAACAAAGATATTGTAAAAAATAACGGCCGGTATGGCTGCGGCCAGGCCGATAGCTGTAGCGATAAGCGCTTCTGATACGCCGGGAGCGACAACTGCCAGGTTGGCTGTCCCTATTGCGCCTATTCGCTGAAAAGAATTCATGATGCCCCATACTGTTCCGAAGAGACCGATAAAGGGTGCTGCACTGCCTGTTGTGGCCAGAAAATTGAGGTGTCTTTCCATCATGGCAATTTCCGTACTCTCTGCTCTTCTTAAGGCTCTTTCTATCAGGTCGAGCCTTGATGCTTCAAAGGCATGTCTTTCGCTTTTCTGAGTTTTTGCCGCATTAATAAGCTCCTTGTAGCCTGCCCTGAATATTCTCGCTGCCGGACTTGCCTCGTGGTCTCTGATTGCAGAGTAGGCTGCTTCCAGTCTTTTTTCCTCCCAGAATATATTAAGAAAAGATGAGGATTCATTCCAGGTCTTTCGTATCTTGAGGCCCTTTAATAGAATGATGGCCCAGCAGGTAACTGATAGAAAAAATAGGATTAATAGCACGACTTTAACTACAGGGCCTGCATTGCTGATTAACGCAAATACTCCCATATCATTTGCAATCGCTGAACCTGTCATTTTTTACTTCTCCTTTTTTGACTTGCAATTTTTAAACTATTTAATCTATCATAAGCTAATCATTCGATTCAAGGTCAATGATGCGGAACGCCAAAGGATGATGCCTGCCTGTGATTTTATTCTCCAGCTGATGGTTTTTCAGTTCCAAAAAAATAATTAAATTCTTTGAAAAAAAGTATTGACTTTGCTTGGTTCGTTTAGATATACTTCGGGGTTCTTGTTGGTCTTTGAAAACTAAATAGCAGAGAAGTTCAGTCGATTTTTGAGAGATTTGTTGGGAGTTTAACTCCTTCAGTATAATTTAACTGGAGAGTTTGATCCTGGCTCAGAACGAACGCTGGCGGCGTGCTTAACACATGCAAGTCGAACGAGAAAGCACCTTCGGGTGCGAGTAGAGTGGCGCA
>JAOUBX010000097.1 GCA_029860075.1 Deltaproteobacteria bacterium
GCGTCAGGATTGAGAACGCTTCTTGCCAGGTACCTGAGGATAATGGAGGGAGAATGGTATTTCAGTTCCCGCAGTGAGTCTCATGATGACGATGATGAAGGAGAAGACCATGACCACCGGGAAGAAGAGAATGACGGCGATTGACGGTATATTCCCTTCCTAAAATCCCGCGGGGGCAACGCCATTTCGGTTCGATGCCGGCCTCCGGCGCAGATAGAATGAAAAAGGGCTGTAGTTTTATTCGCCGCAGCCCTTTTTTTGTCCCTGGCAGATGCAATTTTTATCCCGCCTCGGCCGGGCAGGGATAAAAAATAAATTATTCCCATTCATGTTCTGTCAACTTGCCGGGGGCGGTTGATTTTGATAAGGCATTTCATGAAACAATCTTCCCTCCCGATCTTGAATGCATCCTTGCAATTTACCCCCTTTTTACTTTAAAATCGCACTATGGAAAATGATAAAAAACTTTATTTAAAAACCTTCGGTTGTCAGATGAATGACGCCGATTCGAGCAAGATTAAAAGCCTGCTTGCCGATATGAATATCGGTTCTGTTAATGAAGCCGAAGATGCTGATATTATTCTTCTCAATACCTGCAGTATCCGCTGGAAGGCCGAGCATAAGGTTTACAGTGAACTGGGGCGTTTTAAAAAGATAAAAACCAGGCGTCCCCATGTTATTGTCGGTGTCGGCGGTTGTGTGGCCCAGCAGGAAAAGGATGAAATGTTCAGGCGGGCGCCTCATCTCGATATTGTTTTTGGCACGCATAATATACACAAGCTGCCTGACATGATCAAATCGGTTTATGAAAAGCGGGGGCAGGTGCTGGAGACGGAATTTTTCGATTCTCCCGAACCGCTTGTTTACCCGGCTCCCGAAGAAGGGGGTATTAAGGCTTACGTCAATATTATGCGGGGCTGCAATAATTTCTGCACCTACTGCATTGTTCCCTATGTGAGGGGGCGTGAAACGAGCAGGCCCTGGGGAGATATCAGGGATGAAGTGCTAAAGCTTGCTCAATTTGGAGTAAAAGAGATTACCCTTTTAGGTCAGAATGTCAATTCCTATGGCAATGGATCATCTGATGGCGTTGGTTTTTCCCAACTCATAAGGAAGGTGGCCGAAGTGGATGGAATAGAGCGGATACGCTTTGCAACATCTCATCCCAAGGACCTTTCAGATGATCTTATTAGCGCCTTTGCAGAGGTGGATAAACTTTGCAAGCATCTCCATCTCCCTGTCCAGTCCGGATCGGACAAGGTCTTATCAACAATGAAAAGGGTTTATACGGTGGGCAGCTATATGGAAAAGGTTAAAAAGCTGAAAACCCTTGTTCCCCACATAGCTATTTCGACGGATATTATCGTTGGTTTTCCCGGTGAAGGCAGAGAGGATTTTGAAAAGACGCTGGAACTAATGAATGTGATAAGGTATGATTCATCATTCTCCTTTAAATATTCGAAACGGCCGGGGACAGCGGCGGCCGATCTGAAGGATAATGTTCCCGAAAGTGAAAAGGAGATCAGGCTGGCCACCCTTCAGGCTTTGCAGAAAGAACACAGTATGGAAACCAACAGGGCACAGATTGGAAAGATCGAACCTGTTCTTGTGGAAGGGGCTAGCAAAAAAGGGGAAGCCATGGTGAGAGGTCGCACACCGGGTAACCGGGTCGTTAATTTCAGGGGGGGTGAAGATCTGTTTTCCAAAACAGTGCTTGTTCATATTACCGGCGCTTTTACCAACTCCCTGCAGGGTGAACTGAGCAGGCTTCACTGAATCTCTAATTAAGGTATAGCACATGAAATTTCTTGAAATGAGGGTTAGCGGGGTAATTGTAGATCCCTCAACATATATTCCCATGGTCATACTCAAGGATATGGAGGAGAAAAAAACGCTTCCTGTCTGGGTGGGTATCATGGAGGCTGCTGCCATACTGACGTCGCTTGAAAGCATAAAGTCTGATCGCCCCATGACCCATGACCTTGCCAAAAATATAATCTCGACGCTTGGCGCAGATGTCCAAAAGGTAGCCATTACGGATCTTTATGATAATGTCTTTTATGCGACACTCTATCTTTCAGATGCTAAAGGAGAGCTTATCGAGCTAGATGCAAGGCCGAGTGACGCTATTGCCATTGCCATGCGTTCTTTTGCTCCCATACTTGTAAATGAAAGTATTATAGATAAGGCCAGGGTAATTGATCTTTCTGCCGAGTCTATGAAAAGTAAGAGCAGCGCAGAACTGAGAAGTATTCTGGAAAACCTTTCTGCCGAAGATTTTGGAAAATACAAGATGTAGTTGCTGACTTAGCGAGGTATTCCAAGTGATCCACGAAAAAATCGTTAATTCACCCATAAACAGCAGAATCATCAAGTGGGCGGCTGTTTTATGCTATGCCTCCCTCATTTTTTACATGTCGTCACTGTCAGCCTCTCCCCATGCATTAGCTCCCTTTTTCATGTTTGATAAAGTGCTGCACTTTTTTGAATATGGAATTTTCGGTTTTTTGCTCTATTTTGCACTTGCCGGGGAACGATGGGAAGGAAAACCCCTTCTTCCGGCCTTTATGATAGGCTCCATATACGGTATTAGCGATGAGTTTCACCAGTATTTTGTTCCCACCAGAGAATGCGATGTTTTTGATTTCCTTGCTGATGCGGCAGGCAGTGGTTCGGGCGCTTTTTTCGCTTCTTTTATGAGCAGGGGGAGGGCGCATTGAGTAAGAAACGGCTTCTTGTCATTGATGACGAAAAATTCTTCAGGGAGCTTTATGAGGGTATTCTCGCTTCTGAAGACTTTACCGTTATTGCTGTTGAAGGCGGTCGGGAGGCATTGGAGCTTATCAGGGAGGAGAGCTTTGATGTGATCATTGCCGATATGGTTATGCCCGGTTGGGACGGTATCAGGACGATCAGGGAAATCAGAAAAGTATCTCCCGATCAGGACATTATAATTGTCACTCATGTCTCGGAAATTGAAGCGGCCGTCGAGGCCATGAAAAACGGCGCCAGTGATTATATCCTCAAGCCGATTAATCGTGAAGACCTCCTTTATGCCCTCAACAGGGTCGTTAAGCGGCAAAAGATCCTTGTAGAGCACTCCAGGCTTTTGCAGGAGAGTGTCGATCTCTTTGAAGTGCTTTCCATTTATAAAAAGTGCCTGAAAATTCTCTCTATTAATGATTTTACGGCCCTCATGAATTACGTAACGGAAGCAATGGCTGAAGAGACGGGTTCTAAAGAGGCCTATTTCTGGCTAAGCTATAGCGGCCTTGAAGCAGGATGGATTATCAAGGCATCTCTTGGCGGCAGTGATCAGAGGGCAGGAAAAAAGCTCCCGCTGCAAGATGAAGAATGGCAAAAAGGGGTCAGGGCAGGGGTGCCTTTTTTCCGTTCCCAGGGGAAAGTTAATTCCTTTTTTGTTCCCTTCCTGTTGCAGGACAGGGTCGTTGCCGTTGTCGAACTTTCATCAAAAAGGGGGGGGCAGAAGTATGATGACAGGGACTTTAAGTTTGCAGGTATTGTGGCTGAATTTTCCCAGCTTGCCCTTAATAATGCAAGGAAACTGACTTCTCTTGAGGACAGCTCACTTCTTGACAAAAATTTTGGTGTATACAGCTACAAATTCTTTCTCGAAACCTTTAACAAACAGATCTTTACGGCATCCAGGTACAGACGGCCCTTTTCTGTGGCGGTTATCAAAATAGACAACCTGGACGAGCTTAAGAAAAATTTTGCCGCAACCCAGGTAAAAAACAGCATAACCGGCATTATAGAAAAAATTTCCGATGCTATCAGGCATTCCGATATTCTGGCCGGCATTGGTGAGAGGGAATTTTATCTGCTTCTTCCGGAGACGGACTATTTTGGTTCAATCATGGCTGTAAAGCGAATGGAGGAAGCTATTGCAGGCGTAAAGTATGTGAGTGACGGTATCAGCAGTTCTTCAGTAGAGGTCCTTACCGTTTCCGCCTCTTTTCCGAGAGACGGCGTCCATATGGATACCCTCATGAACAGTGTCAATAAGAGAGCTGATGAATTGAGGAATAATCTTTTTCTAAAGCTTGATCTCGTCGATAAAAAATACTGGGAGGCTGTTGATACGCTTATTAATGGTAGTGAGACCCTTTCTCCCCTAATGGATACCTGCGGGGGGATTTGCAGCGCTGCTGCGCCTTACATTTACTCTGACATGGACGATACCTTTTATTTCCGGTTGAGGGACCTTTTTGTAAATGAAATTATTAGCAGGCCTTTTCTGCGGGGAGTGCTTTTTCTGGGGGCGGAGCAGATATCACCGAATGACGAGTTTTGCAAGAAGATTGGGCAGGCAGATAATCTTACCATGAGGATTTTCGTTATTGGCAAGCGGGGAAGTGAACAATGGAATATTCCCAATATTACTCCCGTTTACCTTAAGGAGGGAGAAGCCTTTTTTAACACCATTCTCTTTTTGAATGAAGAGGCCGGTTACGCCTATTATGGTCAAAAGAACTATAATAGCTATACTTCTTTTCATACGTCCGATTTATATACTGTTGAGAAGTTGATTTCAAAATTGCGTGATCATTACCTCTTGCAATGGATATAATACTTTATGGAAAATAATACCAAAAAAGTGCTTCTTGCAGAGCCTGACAGGGAAAGCGCAAAAGTACTCGGTCTGGCCCTGAAAGAGGGAGGGCTGGAAGTCCTCTACGCAAAAGATGGCCCCACAGCGCTTCAAAAGGCCCTCGAAGGGGGGCCTGACGTTATTGTCACGGAGATTGTCCTTCCGCTTCTTAATGCTGTCAAGATCTCGCAGATACTAAAGAGTAATCCCAGAGTGAAAGACGTGCCCATCGTTTTTTTAAGTTCAGGTGACATTAATCCTGTCTACCTCCCTTATTTTCGGAATGCCGTCATAAAAAAACCTTATAATCTCGAGGAGGTGCTGACCAGGATAAAGGCCTCTCTTAAAAAGTCGGAAACGGCCATGGATGTGCAGGATGAGGCCAGGGAGATAGAGGGCAATCTTGCCCAGATGTCTCTTGTCGACATTCTCCAGGTGTTCAGTATGAATAAGAAGAGCGGCGCCCTGGTGGTCAGGAGGGAAGAGACTTTTGAGGAGGGAATGGTATTTCTCAAAAATGGAGAGGTTATTAATGCAAATGCCGGTATTGCAAAGGGGGAAAAAGCGCTCTACAGGATGCTCGGCTGGAGTTCAGGCAAGTTCGAGTACATTCCCAAAAACTTTAATCCCGGTGAAAATATTACCAAGGCTATTGATTCTCTTCTCATGGAAGGTATGCGCCAGATTGACGAGTGGAAGCGTATGGCCGGTGAATTTCCAACGATGGATGCGACCATTACACTCAAGGTTGATTCCTCTCGCATTCCGAAAAATTTGAGGCCCATGACAAAAGAGGTTATCTCTCTTCTCTCTTATTACAAAAAGGTGGAAGATGTTATCAATAACAGCGTCTATTCCGACTATGATGTAATGATGACGATTAATACCCTCATATCGAAGGGCGTTATTGGTATTAGTGAAAGAGAGGGCGCCAGGGACAAAAAGGCCGAACCCCTGTTGACAGCGGAAGAGGCTTTTGCCATAAAGGAGTCCCTCTCTTCACCCTTCAGAGAAGGCTATAATATGGATATTGTAAAAATCCCCGTCTTTTGCAGTAATATGGACCATGCTGCGGCTCTGGCCGAGTCTCTTTCCCATATTGCGGGATTTAGCCTTGAAAAAGCATTTTTTACGGGGAATAATAAGTCTATGCCTGTTGGTGAACTTGGAAAAATCAGGGCAAGTGATAATATTACCCTTCTTTTTATCGTTTTCCCGACTAATTTGTCAGGCAGTCCGCTCTGGCCGCCTTTACTTGGAGACTCGGTGGGCGTTATTCTGCTGAGAGACGAAGCGCTTGACAGCGCTAATAAGGAGGTTGTGGCCATGCTTAAAGAATCGATGAAACTCACTTCCGTTCTTTTGAATATAAATTCCAAAAGGGCTGATTGGGGAGATAAAAAGCTTTACCAGATGAACATGGAAGATATGAGAGAAGAGGATGCGTCAAAGCAATTGCGCAAACTTCTTGACGCATTTCTGAATCTTTAAAACTTTGACAGGAGACAATCGTGGTCGATCTGCATACACATACTTTTTTCAGTGACGGCGAACTTGTTCCTTCGGAACTCGTCAGGCGGGCAGCCCATGCCGGATACAGGGCCATTGCCATTACCGATCATGGTGACTCGTCGAACCTTGGGATCATCATTCCCAATATCGTTAAGGTCTGTAACGATATTGGCGATGAGTGGGGCGTTACGCCTGTTCCCGGAATAGAACTGACCCATGTGCCACCCAGGCTCATTCCTTCCCTTGCCGATGAGGCAAGAAAGCTTGGCGCCAGGATTGTCGTTGTCCATGGTGAAACTATTACAGAGCCTGTGTGCAAAGGAACGAATTTGGCGGCCCTCAGGGCGAAAGTGGATATACTTTCACATCCCGGCCTTATTACGGAAGAAGAGGTTGTTCTTGCGCGGGAAAATAATGTCTGTCTCGAAATATCGGGGAGAAAGGGCCACTCCTTTGCCAATGGCCATGTCGTTAGTATGGCCAGAAAGGTTGGGGCAAAACTTGTTATCAATAGCGATGCGCACAGTCCCGGTGATTTATTGCCTCTCGATTTTGCCAAAAAGGTTGCCCTTGGAGCGGGAATGACGGAAGCGGAATTTGAAGCGGCGAGGAAGCATTCGCAGGCCTTGCTGGACCGTGCAAGGGCACAGTGAATGAGTACTGGAAACAGGAAAGGCCCCGTGAAGGGGCCTTTTTCTTTTCCTGGAAATAGATTTTCCAGGCTAGGTTTCAAGCAGTCTCATAATCCGGTCTACGCATTCATCGACTGAAAGCTTGTCTGTTTCGAGCACGAGGTCCGGTGATTCCGGTTCGTCATAAGGTGCCGAAATACCGGGGATGTCTTTTAGTTCACCCTTATCCGCCTTCTCATAATGACCTTTTCTGTCACGTTCCCGGCAAACTTCCAGCGGTGAAGAGAGATAAATTTCAAGGTATCTTTCTTCTCCGATCTCTTTTTTAACCTTTGCTCTTACATGGGCGCTGGCTGCGACGAAAGAAGCGATACATATAAGGCCCGAATCATTGAAAAGTTTAGCCACTTCCGCTGCTCTCCTCAGGTTTTCCGATCTCTCGTTAGCGCTGAAACCGAGGTCTTTGCTGATACCGAGACGCATGTTTTCTCCATCAAGAACGGTAGCGGCGCGTCCACCATCAAAGAGACGCCTTTCCAGGGCATAGGCAACAGAGGTTTTTCCTGAACCCGTCAGTCCTGTAAGAAGAATAGTTTTTGAACTGTGGCCGTAACGGCTGCTCCTTTCTTCAATGGATACGCGGCTGGTCTGACGTTCCAGGAACTCGGCCGGGGGACCTGTTTCCCAGAATGAAGCCCTCTCGTCAGGGCTTATCTGGCGGTCGATGATCATTCCTGCGGCGATGGTATTATTGGTAATTCTGTCAATGAGGATGAAGGCTCCTGTCGTTCTGTTTTTCCGGTAGGGATCAAAGGGAATTGCCCTGTCCAGTGACAGATGGCAGCGTCCTACTTCATTAAGTTTCAGTTCCTCAGCTTCTTCTCTTCCCAGTTCGTTAATATCGACTTTATAACGAAGGTCGGAAATGGCAGCGCCCACCAGGTTGGAGGTGTGTTTGATCAAATACTGCTCTCCCTGTTTCATGGGTTTTTCTGCCATCCATACCACCATTGCCTCAAAGTCGCGATCCACTCTGGGTCTGTTGCCGCTGCGTGAGAACAGGTCCCCGCGGCTCACATCAATTTCATCTTCAAGGGTAACGGTAATAGCGAGAGGAGGATAGGCTTCTTCCACCTTGCCTTCGTAGGTAATGATCTCCTTGACGCGGCTTTTCCGGCCTCCGGGGAGAGCAACCACTTCATCACCGGGCCGCAGGATGCCCGACGCCATGGTTCCCGCAAATCCTCTGAAATGGAGATCGGGCCTGTTGACGTATTGTACGGGAAGTCTGAGATCAATGAGGTTTCTGTCCGACCCTATGTGGACCGTTTCAAGATAGTTGAGCAGCGATCCTGACTTGTGCCAGCTCATGCTTTCCGTTGTGTCGACAACGTTATCTCCTTTCAGCGCCGAGATAGGAATGAAATGAATATCATCGATGTCGAGCTTGGCTGAAAAAGATTTGTAATCACGGCATATGCTGTTGAAAACTTCCTCGTCAAAATCAACGAGGTCCATTTTGTTGACGGCAACGACAATGTGCCTGATGCCGAGGAGGGCGCAGATGAAGCTGTGCCGCTTTGTTTGCGGAAGCACGCCGTAGCGGGCGTCAATGAGAATGATTGCAAGGTCACAGGTTGAAGCGCCTGTAGCCATATTTCTCGTATATTGTTCGTGGCCCGGTGTGTCGGCGATGATGAATTTCCGTTTTTCCGTAGAAAAGTAGCGGTAGGCAACATCAATGGTAATTCCCTGCTCGCGCTCCGCTGCAAGCCCGTCTACGAGGAGTGCAAGATCGAGTTCTTCACCGGCTGAGCCTTTTTTCTCACTGTCTTTTTTAATGGATGCGAGCTGGTCTTCATAGATAAGCTTTGTATCATGCAAAAGCCTTCCTATGAGGGTGCTTTTCCCGTCATCGACGGAACCGCAGGTGAGGAGGCGGAGAAGCTCCTTGTTTTCCTGTCGCTTTAAATAAGCAAGGATATCTTTTGCAATTAATTCCTGTTCGTTTATTCCTGTCGCACTCATTAAAAATATCCCTCTCTTTTCTTCTTCTCCATGGAAGCCGCTTCATCATGATCGATGACACGTCCCTGTCTTTCCGACTGTTTTGTGAGCAGCATTTCCTGAATGATCTCGGGAAGGGTTGCCGCTGTCGATTCTATTGCGCCGGAAAGAGGGTAGCAGCCCAGTGTTCTAAAACGTATCATTCTCATCTCCGGTTCTTCGCCGGGGAGGAGCCGGAATCGTTCATCGTCAACCATAATGATATTCCCGTCTCTTTCCACGACAGGCCTTTTTTTGGAAAAATAAAGAGGAACTATTTCAATATTTTCCATATAAATATACTGCCATACGTCGAGTTCCGTCCAGTTGGAGAGGGGGAAAACCCTGATCGATTCTCCCGTCTTGATTTTGCCGTTATAAATATTCCAGAGTTCGGGGCGCTGGTTTTTGGGGTCCCACTGATGCTTGTTGTCGCGGAAAGAGTAAATGCGCTCTTTGGCCCGTGATTTTTCCTCATCCCTTCTGGCGCCGCCGAAGGCAGCGTCGTATTTCCCCTCATTGAGGGCCTGACGGAGAGATTCCGTTTTCATGACGTTAGTATAGATACTGGAACCGTGGTCGAAGGGATTAATATTTTTTTCGGCGCCTTCTTTATTGATGTGAACTCTCAGGTCGAGGTTTTTCTCCTTGCAGAAACGGTCACGGAATTCAATCATATCCCTGAACTTCCATGTTGTGTCAACATGCAGCAGTGGAAAGGGTGGAGGCGCCGGATAAAAAGCCTTTAGGGCAAGATGAACAAGAACGGATGAATCCTTGCCGATAGAATAGAGCATAACCGGATTGTCGAATTCGGCCACCACCTCCCTGATTATATGGATGGATTCGGCTTCCAGCTGCTTTAAATGGGTCAGGTTGTATGAAGTCATTATTTTTTTGTCCCCGATTGATTTGCCGTTAAAAATACGTGTTTTTTTCTTCTCGAAAATGATATATTTTTCTATTTTAGAACGGAGTATATTAGTCTTTTTGCCCTGAAATGTCAAATACTTTAGCGCTTTGGTAAAGAACTAACCCCTGATATTTGTCCTGTAAATTCTGGTTTTGGAGCTTATATTTGAAGATACTTGGCATCGAATCATCCTGTGATGAAACGGCGGCTTCTGTTGTCAGTGACGGTTGTGAGATACTTTCCAATATCATCGTTTCCCAGATAAAAGACCATGCCCTTTATGGCGGGGTCGTTCCCGAGATTGCATCGAGAAAGCATATCGAGACCATCGTGCCTGTCATTGATGCCGCATTAAAGGAGGCGGGACTCACTCTCGATGCTATTGACGGCATAGCGGTAACAAAAGGCCCCGGCCTGGTGGGCTCCCTCCTTATTGGCCTGTCAACGGCCAAGGCCATGGCCTTTAGCAGAAATATTCCTCTTGTCGGTGTTAATCATATCGAAGGACACCTGATGGCAATCATGCTGGAAAAGAAGGTTGACTTTCCTTATATCGGTCTTATTGTTTCCGGGGGGCATACCTCTCTCTACCTGGTGAAAGCGGTGGGGGTCTATGAAGTGCTTGGCAGAACCATCGATGATGCAGCAGGGGAAGCCCTTGACAAGGTGGCCAAGGTGATGGGCCTTGGTTATCCCGGCGGTGTGGCCATTGACAAACTTTCAAAAAAGGGGGATCCCCGTGCCATTGCTTTTCCAAGAGGCCTCCTCGACAGGGACAACCTTGATTTCAGCTTCAGCGGCATGAAAACGGCGGCGTCACAGTTCATAAAAAAGCAACCGGCAGACGTCCTGCCCCGTATAATTAATGACCTTGCGGCAAGTTTCCAGGAAGCGGTTGTCGATGTGCTTACCAAAAAAAGCATTAAGGCCGCCAGAGAACATAATGTAAAGAGTCTCGTCATATCGGGCGGTGTGGCCTGCAACAGCAGGCTAAGAGAGGTGATGCGGCAAGAGTGCGTTCATATGGGAGGGACTGCTTATTTTCCTTCACCCCTTCTTTGTACCGATAATGCCGCCATGATTGCCGCTCTCGGTTATCACTACCTTAAAAGGGGTGACAGGGCCGGTCTCGGCATGAATGCTGTGGCGAGGTGGGAAATATGAAATTCAAAGGCTCCCCCATCTACCGCTCCGGGCGATATCTTTATCTTAGCTTTATAAGACTTCGGGGAAGCGCTGAAGAGGTGGCCAGGGGGATGGCTCTCGGTGTTTTTATCGGCATGACGCCCACCATGGGCATACAAATGCCTATTGCTCTTTTCTTTGCCATGATACTGAGGGAAAACAAGATTGCCGCCCTCATAGGTGTCTGGATCAGCAATCCCATGACCGTTATCCCTATTTATACCTTTAATTTTAAAATGGGCAAGTATCTTCTCGGAACCCCCGACCTTAAGATGCCCGATTTTTCATCGCTGGAAGATATATTTCAACTCGGTTACGATCTTCTCATGCCTCTCACCATGGGGAGTCTTGTTGTCGGTGTCGTTGCGGCAGCCGTTGCCTATGTGGCGACGCTGTATATTTATTCTGCCGTCAAGTATGAAAAAGATAAAATTAAAAGAAAAAGAGAGGAAAAAGCCCATATCACTCACGAAGAAGAAAAGAGAGACTGATAGCGCTGACCCGAGACCGAAGAAAAGGTTTGGACAGAATTTTTTAACTGATACCGGTTATGCCGCAAAGATCGTTGAACTTGCTTCCATTACCCCGGAAGATACGATTGTTGAGATCGGTCCCGGCAGGGGAGCGATTACGAGATTGCTGGCCGAAACAGGGTGCCGGGTAATTGCCCTTGAAGTTGACAGGGATTTGTTCTCAAAGCTGCGGGAGATTTTCAGTTCCAGTGATAATGTTGAGATCATAGGGGCAGATGCCCTTAAGTTTGATTTCAGTACGCTGGAATCAAAGAGCGGGGGCAGGTTGAAGATCGTTGCCAACCTGCCCTATAATGTAGCCACAGCGATTCTTTTCAGGCTCTTTGAATACAGACATCTTATTGGAAAAATGGTGCTTATGTTTCAACTCGAAGTGGCAAAGCGGATTGTTGCTCTTCCCGGCGGCAGGGATTATGGCGCTCTTTCAATCTTTCCGCAACTCTACAGCCATGTTTCCCTTGCTTTTAAACTTCCTCCCGGCGCCTTCTTCCCTGCGCCCAAGGTATTTTCCGCCGTCCTTCTTTTTGAAATCACGGAAAGTCCGAGATATGACGTTAAAGACCTTAACATGCTGGAGAGGCTGATAAAAGCCGCCTTTTCCCAGAGAAGAAAGAAACTGTCAAATTCGGTAAAGGGCCTGCTGCCAAAAGACGCAGATGCCGGGGCATTATTTGCCGGGGCAGGCATTGATGCGTCAAAAAGACCGGAAGAACTGACAATAGAGGCCTTTTGCCGCCTGAGCAATGCCCTGCAAATGGACGGTATAGCGTAAATATAAATTAAGCGGCCTTCCTGTGCAGGCGCCTGCCCTAAACCGTATTTCTCGCCAACTCTCCACCCGGGCAGATAAAAAGTGGACATTTCAGCTTATTTTTATTATCTTCTCTCTTTCTCCGTATAATACAGTTTATATCATAAGAGGATAGAGTGTACCTGAGAAGAGATGCAGAAGAAATAAAAGAGAAACTTTCCTCGTTGACAACCACACTTCTCGATGAAGGGTCTTCAGCAAAGGAGCTTGTTAAGGCAGGTCACGACATGTTCGACCTCCTGGCGCCGCTAACCGGTCTCGAGGACAGATCCATCGATCCTTCTATTAACGTCTATACCATACTGGAAAGCGGAATGGCTATATCGCCACGGAATGCCGGACGTTGCGCTCGCGAAGCGCGCAGGACGGCAATGTTTCTGCGGGGTATAGAAAAGGCAATTAAAGACTTAAGGGTAAAGTTCCCGGGCCGTAAAATTAACATACTCTATGCCGGTTGCGGTCCATTTGCCCTGCTTGCGCTTCCCCTTATGTCCCGCCTTGCGCCGGGCAGTGTCAGTTTTGCCCTCCTCGAGATACACCGTCGTTCACTTGATTCAGCCGAAAAAATTATCAAAGGTCTCGGTTTCGGTGGATTCATTAGAGAGTACGTCCAGTGTGACGCCGCAACATACAGCTATTCCGGTGAGGAGCCTCTTCACATGGTCATAACCGAAACGATGCAGGAGTCACTGCAAAAAGAAACCCATACGGCCATCACCCTCAACCTTGCTCCCCAACTCTGTAAAGGGGGTATACTCATACCTGAAAGGATAACCGTTGACGTCTGCCTTGCCGACAGGACAAAGGAGCGCCCCATTTACAAGCAAGGCTCGGAGATATTGAAAAATGATACCTCTGACATGGGGCGGTTAAGGCTCGGCCGATTGATAGATTTTACGGCTAAAAGTGCTGTCTCTTTGAGCGCTAATATTATGACCGACGAATCAGGCAGAAATCACTTTCCACCGGTAGAGGTAAATATCCCCGCTAATGCCGACACCGCTCTTGATAAGCTAATGCTGATTACTAATGTAGGGGTTTACCGGGGATTCGCATTGGAAGATTACGACTCGACCATCACAAATCCTGTGTATCTGGATAACCTGGGCAGGCCTCAAAATGGCAGCATTATATCTTTTAAATATATGTTGGGTAGAAAACCCGGCTTTGAGAGGAAGATAGGACGGTTCTGATGATCCGGCAACAAGCTTGTATTAGGGTAAATTACATGCCGCCCAATGGACGGCATGTGAAAATACGGGCTAATTAAATACAGCCTCGTAATAAATATTATCATTGTCCGGCCCTATTACGGGCACAAGGAATATTTCCATAGCCTCTGCCTTCCCTTTTTCATGTTCAACCTTGAATACCCCCTGAACCGGATTTACCTTATCTCTGGGGCATTTAAAAAGAAGCGAAAAAGGTTTTCTCTTGGCCAGACCCTTTACATCACCGGGCTGCGGTCTGTCCGACTCAGATATTTCGACCAGTTCGACAGCCACGGGATTTAAAGGTTCGAAGCATATGAGGAAGGTATCTCCTTTTAATTTTTCGAAATTGGCCTTGCTTAACTTGTCCAGCATAAATTCTCCTCCTACAGTCTAATCTCTTGCATAGTCCCCAATAAAAGCTGACCTTTTATGGTTTCCATACCATAAGCTGGTAAACACCGTTAACTTTCTCTCCCTGCGCTTCAAATCCCAGCCTGTGATAGAGGTTTTTTGCGGGATTGTTTTCCTCCACATGAATGGAAAGAGACTTTTCTGAATCCGCCGCTTGGGTCTGAAGCTCTCTGATTAATAAAGACCCCATTCCCCGCCCTCTGAAAGGGGGGAGTATGGCAATATCCATTATCCTTATATCCTCTTTCCCTTCGTGAAGATAGAGGCGGCCCGTATCCAGACCGCCTTCCGATATAATCATGAACCTTGCGCCGGGATAATTCTTTCGGTAATGGACGTCCTGCAGATTAAATTGTGAATTAATGAAATCTTTCTTTTCCTTATCTTTGAAAAGAGGATTTTCCATAACATCAGGGCGAGTCCCGGCAAATACCTCTTTAAGGAACTTGACGTCTTCCACCCCGGCCGGACGCAAGTTTATTTCAGATGAACTTTGATTTCTCTTTTTCATTTCAGCCGAGAACTTTAGTTACGCGAAGGATATAGGCCATCCAGGGCGATACAGTAATTCAATGCAAGGTAAGGTTGCCTGTTTTCATGCATCTGGCTGCCTCCGGCTTCTCCTACGGCTATAGTACCATCCACTTCCCCCGCCTTTAGGGTGGTATCAGGCGTATCGCTATAAAGGTTTTCCGGTGTTCTTTCAGTGCCAACCGTATATTCAGCCGGAGCGTTTCCTCCCGGGCTCGATACGTTTGCTGCACCGCTTTTGGCGGGTGTATGGGACTTTAGGTCCGGAGTTGCCGTATGGGTATGCACAGGCATCTGTGCCTGTTGAAGCTGAACTGTTTCCAGCCCCCCCCTATACGCCAGGGGGTAGTGAGACAAGCCGGGACCCTGACCAAAACTGATCGGTACGCGGCCCCTTAAGTCGGGTACTCCGAAGGTTGATCTTCCGTCACCCCCGTAATAAGTGCCGAGAAGGGAATAAAGCGCACTGTACTGACCGATGGACAACAACTGCCCCGAGCAATAGGCCCATCCCCGGGGATTGAAACTAAAGCCGAATATCCTTATTTCACCTAAAAATGGTTCTGCCATGATTTCATTTCTCCTTTTTTATTTATGTTTATTTGACGTTTATTTCCTCTTCCTTATTGTAAGGCCCACCTCCTTTCACCTTATGGACTGCCTCAATATCACAACACATTGCTGCTTCCAGAACAAAACTAATCATAAATAAATAGCAAAAACAAGAAAAAATTAACTATGTTAATTTTAGCACAACAAACAGCAGAGCAATATATGTCGCATCTTGACAGGTTGTCCGAGAACTCCCCATGTTTAACCCAAAGGGAAGTAATAACCGGTACGTAATGCGCTCAATCTTGACCGTCATTATGCTATAATAAAGCCTATGAAACAACCTCTAACCGCACGTCAGC
>JAOUBX010000098.1 GCA_029860075.1 Deltaproteobacteria bacterium
GACGGAGAGCCTGATGGATTTTAATGAAATTGTAGCCAATATCGTCAATTCAGCCGAAGGAAGCCTTGCAGCAGTGATTATGGATAAGGATGGTATTCCCCTTGCTGAATTCAAAAAGCCTGATACGCATGTCGATATCCAGACCCTTGGTATTGAATACACGGCTATACTGGGAGAAATCAGGAAAGCTTCTGAAGTGCTGGAGACGGGAAACCTCGAAGAATTAACGGTAAGAAGTGATAACCTGGTTTTTGTGATCAGGCTGATCAATGAGGATTATTTTATTGCGGCAGCCATGCTGCCCGGCGGAAATTACGGCAAGGGAAAGTATTATATCCGGATAGCCGCACCCAGGATAGCCCGGGAACTTTAATCGATTGACTAAATAGATGCGATCAATTTTAAGCTGCAAATTGCAGCTTTTTTTATATGGAGAGCAGTTATGAGAAAGATACTGGTTATTCATGGTCCCAATCTGAATATGCTCGGCAGCAGAGAGCCGCAAGTATACGGCAGTGAGACCCTCAATGATATTGACAGGAATATTAATGAAAGGGCCAGGGGATATGATCTGTCTGTCGAAACTTTTCAGTCCAATTCGGAAGGGGACCTGGTAGATAAAATTCAGAAATCGATAAATGAAACTTCTCTCATCATTATCAATCCTGCCGCCTATACACATACAAGCGTCGCCATCAGGGACGCCCTGCTGGCAACGTCAATACCCGCCATTGAAGTTCATCTCTCAAATATCCATAAAAGGGAAGATTTCAGGAAGAAATCACTCGTCTCCGACATTGTTGTGGGCCACATATCAGGCTTTGGTCCCTTCGGCTATCTGATGGCCGTCGATGCGGCTGCTGATTATATGAAGGGCGGACGGTAAGAGCGGCAGTAGCCGGTTGCAAAGACGAATGAAAAGTGATACTATCCCTCAACGTGAAAGAGTTTCAAGGTACCATGCTCTTTCCCGCCTTCTCGACAAAATTAATGCAGATGCGGTCTTGCTGACGGACCTGAACAGTATCCGGTACTTTTCGGGCTTTACGGGGAGTTCCGCCTTATTGCTCTTTGAAAAAGACAGGGCGACCTTTCTTACCGATGGTCGCTATGAAACACAGTCAAAGGCCCAGGTCAAAGGCGCCGGGATCGTAATCTTCAAAAAGATGCTCAATGCCGTTAAGTCACTTGCTGTTGAGCATAAATTAAATAAAATTGCCTTTGAGTCCGCCCATATGACTTATTCTCTCTGGACTGATCTTCAGCAAAGTTTGGGAAATGCAGAACTCATTCCCTTGAAAGATGAGACCCGAAAGATGCGTTATGTAAAGGACCGCTATGAAGTCGACGCTATGAAGAAGGGGGCCGTTCTTGCCAGAGAGGCCTTTCTTGCCGTTAAAGACAGGGTGCGGGCCGGTGTAAGGGAAAAGGAAATTGCCCTTGAGCTTGAAGTGGAAGCAAGAAAAAGAGGGGCAGATAAGGTCGCCTTTGATATTATTGTTGCTTCAGGAGAGAATTCGGCCCTTCCTCATGCTGTTCCCGGTGAAAGGGAGGTCCGGCCGGGTGATCTTGTCGTTCTTGATTTCGGTGTTCTCCTCGATGGTTATCATACTGATGAGACCTGCACCTTCCGTGTTGGAGATGTGGGAGGAAAGGCTGATGAAATATACAACATCGTTAAAGCGGCCCATGATCTGGCCATTGCCGCAGTCAGACCGGGAATGAAGGCGTCGGATGTTGATAAAGTGGCCAGGGATTATATAAGTGAAAAGGGTTACGGGCAATATTTCGGGCACGGTACGGGCCATGGTGTGGGCCTTGAAATTCATGAACTCCCTGTGATTTCGGGAGTAAGTGATGAGCTTATACAAGAGGGAATGGTTTTTACCATAGAGCCCGGCATATACCTTCCCTCTTTGGGAGGTGTCAGGATTGAAGATATGGTCCTCGTTACCGGTGAGGGCTGCGAGATTATTACAGAGTGTAACAAATTCATGTGAGGTTAAAGTATGTATTCAACACCGGATTTTAGAAAAGGATTAAAGGTTGAGCTTGATGGAACGCCTTACTCGATTGTCGATTTTCAGCATGTGAAACCGGGCAAGGGAGGGGCCTTTGTAAGAACAAAGCTGAAAAATCTGCTCACAGGGGGGATTATAGACAAAACGTTCAGGGCAGGAGAAAAAGTCGGTAAACCGGATATAAACCAGAGCAATATGCAGTTTCTGTACAGCGATGGTGACGGCTACCATTTTATGAATGTCAATACCTATGACCAGGTACAGGTGCCTGAAGATGAAATCGGTTCAGATAAGGATTTTCTGAAGGAAAATACCATTGTGGAAGTACTTGAATATAACGGAAAAGTCATCGGTATAGATCTTCCCAATTTTGTTAGCCTTAAAGTGGTTGAAACAGAGCCCGGCGTCAAAGGCGACACGGCAACGGGCGCTACCAAACCGGCCACAGTGGAAACGGGAGCGGAAATAAACGTTCCTCTATTTATCAACGAAGGGGACTTCTTGAAAATAGACACAAGAACCGGTGAATATATGGAGCGTGTAAAGGAATAAAAGGAGCTGATATGGATATTAAAAAAATAAAGCAAATTGTAAAACTCCTCAAGGAGAATGATCTGCAGGAAATTGAAATTGAAGATGATGAATCGAGGATTATGGTAAAAAATGGCGGTGGGCAGTCTTTTGTGGCAGCTCCCCAGCCGCTTGTTGCAACACAGGCTGTGCCTGTTGAAGGTAACGGCCCTGCCAAAGTTGATGAGACAAAGGCTGAATCCAAATACCATGTCGTTAAATCACCCATGGTTGGAACCTTCTACAGAAGTCCCTCTCCTGATTCGCCGGCTTATGTTGAAGAGGGGCAGACTGTAACCAAAGGGCAGTCGCTCTGTATTGTGGAAGCCATGAAGCTTATGAATGAAATCGAGGCCGATGTTAAAGGTAAAATCGTCACTATCCTTGTGGAAAACGGTCAGCCTGTCGAATATGGCGAACCTCTCCTGGAAATCGATGTGGCTTAATTTTTCTGATGAAGGAATCTGTTTCCTTTATCGATTTTCTTAAAAGGTTGATAACTTATGTTTAATAAAATATTAATTGCCAACAGGGGCGAAATTGCGCTCAGGATCATTCGTTCCTGTAAGGAACTGGGCATCGCTACCGTTGCCGTTCATTCCGACGTAGATGCAGAGGCCCTTCATGTCAAACTTGCCGATGAGAGTGTCTGTATCGGTCCTGCCAGTCCTCTTGAAAGCTACCTGAATATTACCTCGCTTATGAGTGCGGCAGAGGTGACTGATGCCGATGCCGTTCATCCCGGCTATGGATTTCTGGCTGAAAATGCCGAATTCAGGGAGATATGCGATAATTGCGGAATAAAGTTTATTGGTCCCCGTGCTGAAAATATCAGGCTCATGGGCAATAAAATCAAGGCAAGGGAAATCATGAAAAAGGCAGGCGTGCCCATTTTGCCGGGAAGTGAAGGTGGAATCAAGGATGAAAAGGAAGCCCTTGAAATTGCCAAAGAAATAGGCTTTCCTGTCATTATCAAGGCCTCGGCCGGTGGCGGGGGCAAGGGGATGAAGATTGTTCATAATCCGGCCAGCCTTAATAACGCTTTTCTTACAACCCGGTCAGAGGCCATGGCCGCCTTTGGCGATGGTGAGGTCTATATTGAAAAATATTGCGAGCGGCCACGCCATGTTGAAATACAGGTCATGGCTGACAAACATGGAAATGTAATTCACCTCGGTGAGCGGGAGTGCAGCATACAAAGACGCCACCAGAAACTTCTTGAAGAGGCGCCATGTCCGATTATGACGCCCGAACTGAGAAAACGGATGGGTGATGCTGCTGTTGCCGCAGCAAAGTCGGTTGACTATACCAATGTGGGCACTGTCGAATTTCTCCTCGATGGTGATGAATTCTACTTCATGGAGATGAATACGAGGGTCCAGGTCGAACACCCGATTACGGAGATGATTACAGGCGTTGATATCGTTAAGGAACAGATTCTCTCTGCCGCCGGAGAAAAGCTAAGATATGCGCAAAAGGATATCAAGTTAAAGGGCCATGCCATCGAGTGCAGGATCAATGCGGAAGATCCTGAAAATTTTCTGCCCTCACCTGGAAAAGTGACCTACTATCATGTGCCCGGCGGACTTGGCGTAAGGGTTGATTCGGCTGTTTATGACCAGTACGTTATTCAGCCTTATTATGATTCGCTCATTGGAAAGGTTATTGTTCATGCCGATACAAGGGCTGCTGCCATCGAAAGGATGCACAGGTCGCTCGATGAATACATTATTGAAGGTGTCAAGACGACCATTCCCTTTTTCAAGAAGATTCTAAGAGATAAGGACTTCATTGCAGGAAATACGGATACTAAATTTTTGGAGAGACGGCGATAATTGAGCAACTGGCGGTTGCTTCTAAGCCCTCCCTTATCTGCTTCATCGAATATGGCTGTCGATGAGGCGATTCTTAACGTCGGTTCCCGGCCGACACTGCGGTTTTACAACTGGAAGTCTCCTTCCATATCCATTGGATATTTTCAGCAGGTCGACGAAGACTTTCTTAAATTCTGCTCCCATCTGGGTATTTCTGTTGTAAGACGCCCGACGGGAGGCAGGGCAATCCTTCACCATCTTGAGATTACCTATTCTGTCGTATCCCCTTATGATTTGTTCCCCGGCCCAAGGACATTGACAGGCATCTACAGGAAGCTTGCCTCCTGGCAGGTGGAGAGTTTGGGCGCCCTTGGTCTAAAGGCAGTGATAGGGGAACGAAAAGCCTGTGACAGGCCTTACCAGAAGAGCGCTTCCTGTTTTATGACTTCCACCCCTTATGAAGTGCATGTGGGAGGGAAAAAAATATGTGGGAGTGCACAAAAGCGGGGGAAAAGGTCCTTTTTGCAGCATGGTTCCATTCTTGTTCACGTCGATATGGAACTGATGGGAAAACTCATGGGAAATGAAATCCCCCATCCTCAAACTTTTACCACCCTCAGAAAAGCGGGTTATGAGGGAAGTATTGACCATGCCGTGAAGGTTATGGTGGAAAAGTTTTCTCATATTACAGGGGCTGATTTTAATGAAAGCGTGTTAAGCAAAGAAGAAACTGCCGAGAGGGACAGGCTCTTAAATGAACATTATAAAAACCTTGTCACATGTTATGTGAAGTGACTTTTATTCCTCCTTTTTGAAAATCCTCTTGCCAAAATAATTCCTTTTTCCCTCCCTTGACAAAGGCTGGCGCCGTTGTTATTTTAACTTTTAAGCGATAGAGATTGTCTGTAAAACGGATTAAAACAAGCCCCTTTGACATGGAAGAAATACTTTCGGAACGTAATAAAAATATCATTGCAGAGATCATTAATGACTTCGTTCTTTATGGTGATCCTGTCGGTTCCGTCAAAATAGCCAGGACGACTGGCCTGGGACTAAGTCCGGCATCTATCAGAAATGCAATGTCTGATCTCGAGGAGATGGGCTATTTGAGCCACCCCCATACGTCGGCAGGGAGGGTTCCCACGGAAAAGGCTTACAGGTATTACGTTGATTCACTGCTCACAATGAAAGGACTTTCCAGGGGAGAAAAGAGAACCATCGAGAGCAGCTTTGCCTCCCCGCTGGCGTTGCCTGCTGCTTTACATGAGAGCTCAAGGCTTTTATCTTCACTTTGCAACCAGATGAGTATTGTTATGATGCCCACTTTTAATAATATTATTTTTAAGCGCATCGAGTTTATAGGGATGGGGAGAAAACGGCTTCTTGCCATTCTCATATCAAGGACGGGGCTTGTTATTAACAAGGTCTTTGATGTTGAAAGTGATGTTGCAGGGTCTGATCTCGAACAGATTAACAACTACCTTAATTCCATACTGGCCGGTCTTTCAATTAGAGAGGTAAAGCTTAAGATCGTTGAAGAGATGAGGCAGGAGAGGGCCCTCTATAATAAACTTCTTGCCAGGGCTTTAAAGCTGGGCGCCGATCTTGTTAAAGATCAGCCGGAAGGTGAATTTCACGTTGAGGGAAGGGCCAATATATTTAACCAGCCCGAATTTGCCGATATTGGAGAGATGAAACGCATATTCAGCACCTTTGAAGAGAAGAGCATTCTTCTCGATATGCTTGACAGAGCGCTTAAATCTGAAGATCTGAACGTATGGATCGGTGATGAAAATGGCTTGGCCGCACTTTCAGGCCTTAGCCTCATTACCTCATCTTACGGCACAAATGACAGAAAACTTGGTTGCATCGGCGTATTGGGACCTACAAGGATGGATTATTCGAGGCTCATCCCCATTGTCAGTTATACAGCCGAGAAGCTCAGTAATATAATCATGGAGGACTGATTTTTTAATGGAGACTAAGGGAAAAAAGATAGATATTGAAGAGGAAAAAAGCGCCTCCCCGGAAAAGAAAGAGAAAAAAGCGGCGCCAAAAGAGAAAAAAACAGCTAAAAAGAAGGAAGTCGAACTTCTTAAGGAACAGATAGCAGCGCTTGAAAAGGAAAAAAATGAAATAAGGGATAATGCCCTGAGAGCAACTGCCGAGACGGAGAACTTTAAAAAAAGACTGACAAGGGAAAAGGAAGACTTTGTTAAATATTCCAATGAAAAGGTAATCAAAGAGTTTCTTCCCGTCGTTGACAATCTTGAAAGAGCCGTCGAACATGCCAAAGAGGCCGGTGAAGGCGGGAGCTTGCTGGAAGGGGTCGAAATGACGCTCGATCTTTTTAAAAAGGCCCTGGCAAACCTTGGCGTAACCCAGGTGTCGGCGCTGGGTGAGCCTTTTAATCCTGAAAGGCACGAAGCGGTTCAGCAGATAGAAAGTGCAGACCATGAACCTAATATTGTCGTTAGTGAATTCCAGAAGGGCTACATGCTTCATGAAAGGCTTATCAGGCCGGCTATGGTCGTTGTTTCCAAAACACCGGCAGGTAAATAGGAAAAAATAAGGGCACCTCTAAAAAGGCACTGTTGTTAGAGACACCCTTAAAGTGAAAATAAATAAAAAGGGATTATTCCAGAAAAGAGAGGAGAATTTAGATGGGTAAGGTAATAGGAATCGACCTCGGTACGACTAACTCCTGTGTTGCCATTATGGAAGGCGGAGAACCGAAGGTAATTGTTAATGCTGAAGGTGGCAGAACGACGCCATCCATGGTTGCTATCACAGATAGTGATGAAAGACTTGTGGGACAGGTTGCCAAAAGGCAGGCTGTGACAAATCCGGAAAGTACTATTTATGCCGTAAAGCGACTTATCGGCAGAAAATATGGTACCAAAGAAGTTGATAAGGACATTGAAATCTGCCCCTATAAAATTGTGAAGGCAAAGAACGGAGATGCCTGGGTTCAGGTGAAAGACAAGGATTACTCGCCTTCCGAAATTTCTGCCATGATTTTGCAGAAAATGAAAAAGACGGCCGAAGACTATCTTGGCGAAGAGGTGACCGATGCCGTCATCACCGTTCCCGCTTATTTCAATGACAGCCAGAGGCAGGCTACAAAAGATTCCGGCAAGATTGCCGGGCTCAACGTGCTGAGAATTATAAACGAGCCTACCGCTGCTTCACTTGCCTATGGCCTGGAAGATAAAAAGGACCAGCAGATAGCTGTTTTCGACCTTGGCGGCGGTACCTTTGATATTTCTATCCTCGAGCTTGGTGACGGTGTTTTCGAGGTTAAGTCGACTAATGGCGATACTTTCCTCGGTGGAGAGGATTTTGACCAGCGTATCATCGATTACCTTGCTGAAGAGTTCAAGAAGGACCAGGGTGTTGATCTCAAGAATGACAAAATGGCCCTTCAAAGGCTTAAGGAAGGCGCTGAAAAGGCAAAAATGGAACTTTCTTCATCGATGGAGACGGATATTAACCTGCCCTTTATTACGGCTGACCAGACGGGTCCCAAGCATCTCAACATCAAACTTTCAAGGGCCAAGCTCGAAATGCTCGTTGAAGAACTGCTTAGCAATCTTGAAGCGCCCTGCAAGACAGCTCTTAAAGATGCCGGTATCAATGCTTCCGACCTTAATGAGGTTATCCTTGTCGGTGGTATGACGAGAATGCCTGCCGTCCAGGAAAGGGTTAAAAAGATATTCGGTAAAGAGCCTCACAAGGGGGTTAATCCCGATGAAGTTGTCGCTATCGGTGCTGCCATCCAGGGTGGTGTTCTTAAAGGAGATGTAAAGGATGTCCTCCTCCTTGATGTTACGCCTCTTTCGCTCGGTATTGAAACGCTCGGCAGTGTGATGACCAAGCTTATTGAGAAGAATACGACAATCCCTACCAAGAAGAGCCAGGTATTTTCAACGGCAGCTGATAACCAGCCTGCTGTTTCTATCCATGTTCTTCAGGGTGAAAGGGAAATGTCTGCCGATAATAAGACGATTGGCCGTTTTGAACTCGTCGGTATTCCGTCAGCTCCAAGGGGTGTTCCACAGATCGAGGTTACCTTTGATATCGATGCTAACGGTATTCTCCATGTTTCCGCCAAGGATCTGGGCACGGGTAAGGAGCAGTCCATCAAGATTACTGCATCCAGCGGTCTTTCCGAGGAAGAGATCGAGAAGATGGTGAAAGATGCCGAGGCCCATGCCGATGAGGACAAGAAGCGCAAGGAACTCGTTGAGGCGAGAAATACGGCTGATACGCTTGCTTATTCGACTGAGAAATCTCTCAAGGAGTATGGTGAAAAGGTTGATGCCGATACGAAGAAGAAGATTGAAGATGGCCTTGAAAATCTGAAGAAGGTTATGGAAGGGACGGATGTTGAGGCTATCAATAAAGCGACTGAAGAGTTGACCCAGGCATCGCACAAGCTTGCCGAAGCCATGTATGCCGAGGCGCAACAGGCAGCGGGAGGTGAAGAAGGCGCTTCTTCAGAAGGTGGCGAAGGTGGCGGAACTGCATCGGAAGATAAGAAGAAGGATGATGTTGTTGACGCTGAATTTGAAGAAGTTAAAGAAGATAAAAAAGAAGGCTAATTGAAATAAACCGGGAAAGCGCCTGACCGCTTCTTTCCCGGTTTATTCTTTTATAAGTTAAAACGGCAGCTTAAGCAGCGGCGAAAGAAGATTTTTAAATCGCTTTCCCCTTTGCTTTGGTAATTAATGAATAGTGAGCCCAGGGTAATGGGCTCATTTATTTTCAGAAGAAGGTGAATTTTGTCTAAAAGAGATTATTACGAAGTCCTTGGTGTTCATAAAAACGCATCCGACGCGGAAATAAAAAAAGCGTTCAGGAAACTTGCCGTTCAGTATCACCCTGACAAAAACCAGGGAAATAAAGAGGCTGAAGATAAATTCAAAGAGGTCAATGAGGCCTATGAGGTACTCAGTGATGCTCAGAAAAGGGCCACTTACGATCAGTTTGGCCACACCATGGGTCCCGAAGGTTTTGGGGGCTTTCGCGATTCGGGCTTTGGCGGTGGTGGTTTTGGTGACATCTTTGAAGATATTTTCGGTGATTTTTTTGGCGGCGGCGGCGGTGGTGCAGGCGCCAGAAGAGGCAGGGGGCAGCGGGGCTCTGACCTGAGATATAATATGGATATTACCTTTGAAGAGGCAGCCTTCGGGAAAGAGACGACTGTCAAGGTTCCTTCTGCGGAAGAGTGCGCCACCTGCAAAGGGAGTGGCGGAGACAGGGAAACCTGCGGCCAATGCGGTGGCAGTGGTCAGATGAAAATGCAGCAGGGCTTTTTTACGGTAAGCAGGACATGCAACCGCTGTGGAGGCATGGGCAGCAGTGTTACAGACCCCTGTAAAAAGTGTAAAGGGCAGGGACGTATCGAAATTAGCAAATCACTGTCCATCAAAATACCGCCCGGTGTGGAATCGGGGATGAGGCTGAGGTTGACGGGAGAAGGTGAGCCGGGCTCTCATGGCGGCCCTGCAGGTGACCTTTATGTCGTTATTAATGTGGAAGAACATCCTTTCTTTATGAGAGAAGGCAACGAGATTATTTGTGAGGTGCCTATCCGCTTTTCTCAGGCTGCCCTTGGCGATGAAATTGAGGTTCCCACATTAAATGGTAAAGTCAAAATGAAGGTGCCCGGAGGCTCTCAACCGGGCAAGGTGATGAGACTGAAGGGAAAAGGTTTTCCCGATGCCAGGGGCTATGGCAGGGGTGATCAGCATGTTGTCCTTAAAGTAGAAATCCCGACTCGCCTTACTGATCGCCAGAAGGAACTTATCAGAGAGTTCGACAAGGAATCCGATGAAGATGCTCATCCTATGAGGAAGGGGTTTTTCGACAAATTTAAAGAGCTTTTCGGTTGATTTTTATTAGGGAAAGGGTAGAATTAAAATTTAAAAAGAATAAGGCAAAGAGGTCTTGTGACTGTGCCGGTTTATTGGTTTATAAGAAAATGCTTCTACTTGCATAGCTCCGGCGCCTTTTCTGCTCTTTTAAAAGGTAATTCTCTCCCTTTGTTTATAGCCGGGGCCACAAGCCTGGTGTTTTTATTCTTTCCTCTTTGTTCTCATGCTTCACTTTTTCTTACGGGAAAACTCAATATAAATGACGCTGCTCCCGGCGAGCTTCTTTTGCTCCCGCATATGGATAGTGTAAAATCCGGGGCTATTTATAAATACAGGCAAAAGGAAGGGCCTTTCAGGAGCTTTGACGCCCTTTTAAATGTTAAAGGCATAGGCAGAAGAACCTATGAAAAAGTCATGCCTTACATTAAATTGTCCGGCCGGAGCGATCTCGATATCAGGAGGGAACCGGAGGGAGACTCTCACTCTTTTTTCCATGACGGGAGGGAGGGTGATAAGGTATTATTGCTCGGCAACGATGACTTTTTTACGGCTTTGCATGGGGCGGTAAAAAAGGCTCAAAAAAGCATTCATTTGTCTATGTTCCTCTTCAAAATTTCCAGCTATGAATCAAACAGGGCCAACATTATTCTTGATGCCCTTGCTTCGGCTGCCGGGAGGGGGGTCAGCGTATCTGTTCTGCTCGAAGAAAGCAATAGAGAGGATGATTTCGTCACTGTTGAAAACAGGAAGAGCGCTGAAAAATTGAAGAAAAGAGGGGTGACGGTGCGCTTTGACTCACCTAAAAGAACAACCCATACAAAGGCTGTCGTCATCGATTCACGTTATGTTTTCATAGGGAGTCATAATTTTACGCATTCGGCATTTCGTTACAATAACGAGCTGTCCTTATTGATCGATTCAAAGGTTCTTGCAGAAAAGACGCTTGACTATATGAAGGACATTAATTAAATTGATTTGTTTTGCCGGAAAAATTTATTGTTCATTAATTGAGGAGTATAAGATGAAAGTCAAGGGCATCCTGTTTTTCTTTACCTTATTATTATTAGCGCTGTCATTGCCTGCCTGTGTTTCCCCCGGCAAAGTTCGGTCCCTTAAAGGGGATGTCCCGCCCGGAAGCGGTGATATTGCCAGGGCCATCGAAAAAGATGAAGAAGAGGCGAAAAGGATTTTCTTTGCAGCGGAAGACGTTTATGCCGGCGGGGAAGAGGAAAAGGCCTATGACCTTTATGCTTCATACGTGAGGACTTTTCCCGAATCTCCTTTTGCCGATGATGCTTATTTGAGGATGGGAGAGATAAAATATAAACAGGATGATTTTGATGGAGCGGCAATAAACTTTCAAAAGATTGTTGAAACTTATATTGGGAGTGATTTTCTTATTGAAGCCAAGTACAGACTCGCTCTGGCTCAATATCAAAAAGGTGAATATAGCGCTGTCATCCAGAGCCTGGAAAGCATGCTTCTTGTCTCTATTGAAAAGGAGAGAAAGATTTCTTTTATGACGACGATAGCAGACTCCTATATTAATCTTGAAAAGTATAATGAGGGACTCTCATGGTATGTGAAGGCAGTGGAACTCTCTCCTGAAAAGGAAGGGGAAGAAAAGATCGAAAAAAGGATCATTAATGTAGTCGACAAAAAGATTGATCCTCAGGTGTTACCGCATCTTTTGCCCGATTATGCAGGGACCTTTACAGGAGAGTATATTAAATATGCATTGATCATCGGCAAGGTCGATGAAGCCAGGTATGAGGAAGCAAAAGAGGAGATGAAGGCTTTTATCGATGAGACGGAATTTGAATCGATGAAGTTAAGGGGAGAAGATGCTCTTCAGCTTATTGCCCAGAGAATGGATGTGAAGGCAAATACCATTGGTTGCATCCTCCCGCTTTCCGGACGTTTTGCTCCCTATGGACAGAAGATGCTCCAGGGTGTTCAGCTTGCTGCGGGGATTTTTTCCAGCGAAAGCGGCGTTCCCGTCAATCTCGTAATAAAGGATTCCAAAGGTGAGCCTGAACTGGCCTCAGACCTTATCGATGAGCTTGTTGATGAAGACAAGGTTATCGCCATTGTGGGTCTGCTTCTCAGCAAAGTTGCCGAAGAGGGGGCAGAAAGGGCCCAGGAGAGAGGGGTGCCGATTATGACGCTTAGTCAGAAGAATGATATCCCTCACATTGGTAATTACGTTTTCAGGAACTTTCTCACCAACAGGTTGCAGGCCAGGACACTGGCTGATTATGCCGTCAACGAAATGGGCCTCAGGAATTTTGCAATAATGTATCCCCGGGATTTCTATGGCGAGGAGATGATGAGTCTTTTCTGGAATTACGTTCTGCTTTACGGTGGAACCGTAGTCGGTATAGAGGATTATGACCGGAAGCAGTATGATTTCGGTTGGGAGATCAAAAGGCTTATAGGAATGGACAAGGTAGATAAAAAGGCCCAGGAAGAACTGGAAGATAATGAAAAGACCCTTCCTGTCATTGATTTTGAAGCCGTTTTTATTCCCGATAGCTATGACAAGGCTGCAGCCATTGCGCCGCAGTTCGTCTATAATGACGTGAATGACCTTCGCTACCTGGGACCAAACAGCTGGAATTCAGGCAAGCTTATTGAAAGGGGAGGTAAATACATTGAAGGCGCCGTTTTTACGGAAGGTTTTTATGCTGACAGCGCCTACAAGAGAGCAAGCCGTTTTGCTTCAGATTTTGAGTCCCTTTTCAGTGAAAGACCGGGGACCCTGGCAGCTCAAGCCTATGATGCCACCCGCATGCTGGTTACTTTTATAAAAAATGGTGAAGCCAGGTCCCGGGTGGAGATGCGGGATTCTATTCTTAATCTGGATAATTTCATGGGGGTAACGGGGAGAACGACCATGCTTGATTCGGGAGATGCTGAAAAGAAACTCTTTGTTCTTACCGTGAAGAACAAGAAAATTGTGGAGGCCGGACTCCCGGACTGGCTGGAAAATCAGCCTGAACCTGAAGAAGGGACCATGCCTCTTCTGCAATAACAAAAGGAAAACTTTTTTTGTAAACAAGGGCAGATGATTTTTTCATCTGCCCTTTCATTTTGCTAGTTTCGATGCTATTCTTTTATTAACGAAGAACTGACATATAAAGAGGATTTAATGGCCGCAAAAGAAATGATGGAAGCGTCACAGAAAGATCTATTTAGCAGAACCGATGTTGAATCTATTAAAAAAGCATTTATAACTCACGTAGAATACACGCTGGCAAAGGATAAGTACTCAACGACCGATCTCGATGCATTTATGGCCCTTGCCTATGTCGTGAGAGATCACCTTATTGAGAGATGGCTTAAAACGCAAAGGGCTTATTATGATAAGGATGCCAAGCGGGTTTACTACTTTTCACTGGAGTTTCTAATAGGGAGGACGCTTGGAAACAGCCTGGAAAATCTGGACCTTTATGATGAATGTTATGAGGTCATGGAAGACCTCGGTTACTCTCTTGAGGAGATAAGAGAGCTTGAATGGGATGCAGGGCTTGGAAATGGCGGCCTTGGCAGGCTAGCCGCCTGTTTTCTTGATTCTATGGCAACCATGGGGATTCCCGGTTACGGTTACGGAATCCGTTATGAGTACGGTATTTTTTTCCAGAAACTCATCGACGGTTGGCAGGTAGAGACGCCCGATAACTGGTTAAGGCATGGAAATCCCTGGGAGTTCCCACGTCCCGAGCGTCTCTATAAAGTAAAGTTCTACGGCAGGGTCAATCAATACAGGAGTGAACTTTGCCAGGAATGCTATGAATGGGTAGATACGGAAGATGTTATGGCCATGCCCTTTGATACGCCTGTTCCCGGTTATGGCAATAATACGGTAAATAACCTGAGACTTTGGGCTGCCAAATCGACGAGGGCCTTTGATCTCGATTTTTTTAACAGCGGTGACTATATTAATGCCGTTCAGCACAAGAACGAGACAGAAAATATTTCCCGTGTCCTTTATCCCAGTGACCAGGTCAAGAAAGGAAAAGAACTGAGGCTTAAGCAGCAGTATTTCTTTGTCTCGGCAAGTCTTCAGGATATTATCAGGCGCTACAAGAAGACTCATAACGGTTTTGGTCAGTTTTCTTCCAGGGTGGCTATCCAGCTTAACGATACGCACCCTGCCATTGCCATTCCTGAACTGATGAGAATTCTCCTCGATGAAGAGAGTATCGGTTGGGACAGGGCCTGGGAGGTGACCATAGGCACCTTTGCCTATACAAATCATACGGTCATGCCGGAAGCGCTCGAGAAGTGGCCTGTAGAGCTTATGGAGAAGCTCTTTCCGAGACATATGCAGATCATTTATGAGATCAACCGCCGTCTCTTAAAGCAGGTCGGAGCAGAATTTCCAGACAGGAGGGAAAAAATTTCCCACATGTCCATTATTGAAGAGGGCCACGAAAAAATGGTAAGAATGACGAACCTCGCCATCAGTGGAAGCCATACGGTAAACGGCGTGGCAGCCCTTCATACGGAAATTCTGAAAAACAGGGTTTTTAAAGATTTTTATGAACTCTGGCCCGGGAAATTCCAGAACAAAACCAATGGAATTACACCGAGAAGGTGGCTAAAAAAGTCGAACAAGGGGCTTTCCGCTCTTATCAGTTCACGTATTGGAGATGACTGGGTAACTGATCTTGGTCAATTGAAGAGGCTGGAAGCCTTTGCCGACGATGGGGAGTTCAGAAAAGCCTGGTATGAAGTGAAGCGTGAGAACAAAAAAGCGCTGGCAAACTATATCAAGGAAAAAATTGGTGTCCATGTCGATGTTGATTCCATGTTTGATTGCCAGGTCAAAAGGCTTCATGAGTATAAAAGGCAGATGCTCAACCTGCTTCACGTTGTTACCCTTTATAACCGGATCAAGGAAGACCCTTCTGCCGATTTTGTGCCGAGAACGATCAT
>JAOUBX010000099.1 GCA_029860075.1 Deltaproteobacteria bacterium
TTTTGGGTAGCTTATGAAATAATTTATTATATGATCAAATGGGGTTCTATAACCTATTGATATATCTATATATAACGCTTCTCTTTATCCCCTGGGAATATGGTTTGAGGCGGACACTGCCCACCCTGCCTGACTGTCATTTTTTGTGGGGTAAAAAGATAATACCGAAGAAGTTCTGGAAGATGATCGAGCGCCACTTAAGTATTAACATAATAAGGGGCAGCTTAAAAATCAAGGGGGTGAGGTTAGGTTTGCAGCATTAACACCTGGGAAAAAACAACTTGACCAAAGAGGCAAGATACTGTTATAAAAAACGTGAATAAACTGACAACTGTTTTTTGCAGTTGGTAAAAGGGGTAATCACCTTGTGATTGCCCTTTTTATTTTTTGTCAAAGTTTTGTCGGGTGGGCACAGACCAATGATGGGTTTCACCTATCCTACGCTTGCTTAATGAAAGGTTTTGGGGGTGTTTGTTACACCTACAAAGCAGCGGAAACCGAAACTTCAAGAATTAATGATTATTGGTGGAAAGAGGAAGTTTTTCTACAGGCAACCAACGAGGCTGTAGAAAAACCCCTAAAATAAATAATTAGTAAAATAAAGGGGTCTCCAAACCCCTCTTTTCTGTGAGAACTCCTCTTACAGGCTGATATTAGAGGTCTTTTTTTGAAAAATCTTTCTCAATTAAAATAAATTGAAAAAATCGGGTTTTTCTACAGCTTGAACGACTCAACTCAGGGGCTTGCGGGTTTGATGGCAAAGCCTCTGGACTAAATTAATGATTTTAAAGCAATCCGTTTAAATCAAACACCGTGTTAGCAAGTCCCTTGCAGTGTTGGGGTTGTATTCAATAATCCTCCATGCAGCCTTGTGATTTTAACCAATTGTTATAAGATTCAACTTTATCGCCTGGCATGATATTTATGGCGTTAACCACCCATTCCCCATCTTCTTTAATTAACTTAATCGCAAAATTCTTTATTTTTGTTCCCCAAACCTTTTCGCTTTGCATTGGATCTTCTGCATGGTATATAAGGCAGGCCGTATCGCCGACTACGCTAGCCGATTTAAAAATAAATTCTCCGTACTTTGTGGTATCAAATCGACTTATAACAGAATTGTTGAATTTCTTGCCCCCTTCGGGGTCATTTAGGTCCCCCTCAAAAGATTGGATAATCTCAGACTTTTCACTTTCATCTTGAATCTGTACTGAGCAGGAAATGATGAGAAAAATCAAAATACCAATTGATTTAAATAGTTTACCTTTCATAAATTACCTTTTGCAGCCCAACGACCCAGCTTAGGGGCGGGAAGGCCGGTCGAAAACCGGCCTTAACCGTCCCTCTTGAGTAGCTTGGATAGGCTTATTTTTTTACCATACGTTCTTCCGTTGGCCAGATATTGTACCACTTGCCTTTTAATCTGCTAATAAAATATATTTGTACTGTCTCTTTGCCGTTTTCTTTAACTGCTTCTATTGTGAGAACTTTTTCTACATTAACAGGAAATACTTGCAGCATAGGACCCATCTTAAAAGCTGGTATAGATGGATCATAGTATTTGTTGCTTGATATATCTTTGAGTTTAACATTCTTTACTTCCCTGATTGTATCTTCAATACTTCGTTTGATACTCTTGGAAAAATCTTTTTTATTCTTTTGCTCAAGACCTTTAATCGATGCTGGATGAAGTAGTGCTTTATATCCGTTAAAGTCATTATTGTTAATGGCTTTAACGAGTGCATTGCCCAAAGATTCTGGCGTAGATTGATCATAAGTTTCTGTATGCACCTGTGTAAGTTCGGGTGCGGAGCTTGGTTTAGAGGGTTTTTCCTGTAACTGAGAATTATTTTGCTCAGTTACAGGTGTAGCTTTTTTAATTTCTTTATTTTGTAAATGTACTTTAGATGCATTCGGGTTTACAGGAATCAATCCCATGTATACCGCAACATCGAAGATAGCTAATGAAACTATTAAAACTACCAACAACTGCTCAAATTTTGAAAAATCTTTTAGCATTTAATGTCCTTGATTTTTGAGGAAAATATATTTTTAAAGAGTTTTTAAATATAACTCTATTCACACTGATGAATATTTAGCATAGGTGTAAATAGATTGCAACTTGTCATTTGTAATCTGTAATATTCTGGGACGGTAGATTTTGTTTATTTCAGGAAGAAAGTCGCGGAACGAGAGCAACTTAATATGATTTTTATAAATTATGATCTATTGTTGAAACGATATAATAATAATTTTCAGTCATCGTTTGCCATATATCGTTATGTTTTTGATAATAACTACATCCTGCCGTGCGTCGCTCTACTATTTGAAAAGCTGAACTATACCATTGAGAATCAGTGGTCACAATAACCTCTTTATCTATTTCTGGGAATTGATATGCTGTGATATCCACGATAATATCTTCTTTTTGTAACCATGCATGTGTTTCCAAATTGCCTTTTTCTCCTCTATTACCTTTAACGAAGTCAAAGGAGCCTAATCCTTTTTCTAGAAAATAAGTTCCGAGAAGGTCAGTTGCATCACAACAACTACCAACTGGGAAATCCCTAAAAGAGCAAAGCCTATCATTGGGGTCAAATTTTAGAATCGCATTATGGAATTTAGTAGCGAGCAATCGAATTTGCTCTAGATATGAATCAGTCAATTATAGCCTCACATATAATAATCAATTCCCAATAGTAACATATAAGGTTTTTATTAAACTTTCAATTATTGCTTTCAGGAAGAAATACACAGCAAGTGCAGGAATGCTATTCTTTTTCTGTTTTCGGGGAGAGGGAATCAAAAAGACCCGGCTGGTTCTTTTTCTCCTGCCGGGCCTTTTTGTATATTTCATATACCCAGCGATCACTAACACCCAAAACGAGGGCTATCTCTTTGCGATTGGAGCCGGTGAAGTATTTGGAGACAAACCTTTCCTTGATCTCCCCCATTCCCTTGATCGGACGGACATAGATCCCCATGCTCGGCATTTTATCCGCCAGCCGGATAGCCACATCAAGGCCGCACTGTTCGGCAACAAGGCGAAGATCTTCATTGAGGTCCTCTGGCTTGACCATGTTAATAAACGCTTCTTTTAATTCGTCTACTTTCATCAGCATAACCTCAACTGTTTACAACTCCAGTTCCATTTGCTTGCTCTCAAGTCTTAATCTCTGCTTTCGGTTCTTCTTCCTCATCTTCGCATCATGCCCGTTATGGCATTTTTGACAGAGTGCAGCCAGATTGAGAAGGCTGGCAGCCTCCGGCCTGTGGTCATAAACATGAGCTGTTGTCAAAACAACTTTACTTCCCGTTACCGGATGAGGCTTGCCGTTCTCAACGCCACACCATTCGCACCTGTTATTAGCCCGGCAAAATCGGACAAAACGGCTTCTCAACTTCCAGTCTTTAGGATATCGGTCCTTGTTTTCAGGTCTGATAGGCATATCACTCCCTGTCCTCTGTGATCTCTGTGGTTAAATCTTGGAAGAAGTACATCCCTACAGATGCATCAAAAACATGGCCAGGAAAAAAAAGGCCAGCCAGATTGCACCCCTAACAAAAAATGCGATAAATTCATTTCGCGCCGTTATCAGCTTATCTTCTTCAAAACTCATTTAATCCTCCTTTATTCTATGTTTAATTTCTCCGCGCTCTCTGCGGCTTTGCGCGATAACTCAACAAGCCTTTTTTTAACGACCTTCCCAATAGCTATATTCAAAAACTGGTAACGATCCACCCCGAAGCCCTTACAGAATTTATTAAGCGATCCTTCCCACTCATCACCCCAGCGCGTCATTGCCAGATCCTTGATCTCATACTTAAGCCCCGCGATCCCCGGCGCGTATTTCCTCGGCCTTGTCTGTTTCCCCCCGGTGATATGGTCAATGACCTTCACGATCTCCTGGAGAGAAGATTTTGAAAGCCTCTTACTGTTGACCTGCTGCGCGATATTCTCTCGCAGATCCTTCTGATTGATCCCCTGCTGAGCCGCTTTTTTAAAGAGCGCTGCCAGGAGTTTTGCGCGGGGTGATTTGTTCTTTTGAGTTTTCATGATTTCACCGCAGAAAACATATAGGACGTAGAGGACACAGAGGACGTAGAGATTTTAATTCCGGGGCATTCAACACTATTCATTATCGTATCTCCTCTCCGCGCCCTCTGCAGTTAATTCCTTCTCCAATTCACAAAGCTGATGCGTCAATCCCATACCAAGATTTTGAAGCAACTCGATACGCCGCCTGCTCTTTTCGATCTCTTTATTTACACACTTGATCTCATTCATGATCTGCTTTTTTTCCTTTATCTTGTCCATCCTGTTCATCCCTGTTAATTAGCCTCATCAGTACCGGCCTTACCGGCAGACGCCCCGTGTTGGGACGTTTCGGCCTTTATTTTTTCTTTTCCAGCTCTTTCCGTGGTTAAAAAAGTTTAAATCAAGCCGCCACATCAAGACTGATATGCTCATATTTGCCGTCAGCCCGCCTCTTATAAATACGGACATAGGTTTTCGAGCCATCAACTCTCAGAGATTCACGTATGATTCCCATTGCTTTCTGCCATTTTTCATGAGTAATATTGTATCTACTCAAACCCAGGACACGAGTCGTACTCAATCGCCCCTCACTATCTGTCTGAAAGACATCCTGAACGATAAGTTTAAGTTCATCACAGCTTCCTTCTGTCCATTCCATAAAACACTCATCAAGTAGAGTTTTTGCTACCTGTAGCTGTTCATCAAAGCTCATGTGCTCTGCAACGGCTCTCTGAATTTTGTATTCTCCGTCATAGGTCCTGAGAGTAACGTTCCCCTTATCCCCACCCATTTTTACACCATGGTTTTCAGCAGACATTTCGATAAAAGCAGCCATCTCTCCTAAAACCAGCTGTCTAAATGCAGTAATAGCTCCCTCTAAATCAAGAGCCTTACCGACAAGCTCACGTACTAATTCATCCCGTGCCTTGTCAATAGGTTTTACTTTCGAAATAGGGATCATACGATCCATACTGTCTTGCATGTACCCTTCCGGCACCACAACTTCTGTCCTTTCTTTCTCCATTACTAAAATCTCCTCCCTTGTACGGGCAACCCCCTGTGGTTGCCCTTTTTCTCTATCATCAAAACCAGGGCAGGCACAGGGGCCTGCCCCTACAGATGCAAAAAAACAATTAAAACCTCCTCCCTTTAAAAATCAAACTAATGTAAAACACGGCGACCTCCGTAATTAATAAGCGGCTCTATGGCCTTGTTATTATCGATAAACCCGATGATCTTGTCGTATCGTGCCGGATCATTGAGGTATTGAATAAATGGCACATGCAGCCGGATCAATACCTTTTTCAGCCTGAATCTTGCCCCCAGGCGATTAAGCTCTCTATCAGACATTATTTCCATATTTCCCTCCTTGTACGGGCAACCCCCTGTGGTTGCCCTTCTTTAAAATCATTTAAATTCACAAACCTTACAGGCCTTAAACAGCCTCACCCTCAGCGGTGATGACGCCGAAAAAGGGAGCCTCCTTTTTTCAGCGCAAAGGGCAAGGGCTATCTCTCCCATGACGGGACAATCAACACTTTCATTGCCGTAAACTTCCCTTACCTTCTTTTCTATAGCGTCCGTTGACGCACCGTATTTGCCTTTCAAGACCAGTGAGATTGTTGTACTGGAAACTCCCAGTTTGCGGGAGACCTCGGCCTGGCTCGAAGCATTGACAGCCTTGTTTAGCAGTTCAAGCCACTCCATTTTCATCCTCCGATGCTGCAACTCTCTTTTCCAGGTTATGGTCATAAAGGGCCTTTTCAGAGCGCTCGATCTCAAGCGCCTTCGGGCCTGTATCTTTTACCAGCCTAAAGCGGTTGCTCTTCTTTCCCTTTCTGCCGTTGACTTTAACTACATAGCCGCAATTTATAAGGGTGCGAAGTAACTTGGAGAGGTTCCAATGCTTTATCTCTGCCGTTGCCTCGATATCGGCAACGGTAAAAACTTTTATGATACGCATCGCCTTCCATGCCTTATGCCTTGCATTCATTAGCGAGTACCTGTAAAAAAGAGCTTCCTCTTTCCCCAGCTAGCAAGGTCAGCCCCTTCTTTACCATTAGTCCTTGCCCAGCTCTCAATTGCCTCCAGGCCGTTTGCCATAAGGCCGATTTCTCCCTTTGCCTGGTCATGAAGCTTTTCAAGAAGATCATCGGCAACAGCCACTTCACAGACCGTGTTGGTAACGGTACGGGCATCATCAATATCGATAGCCGTAAACTCCACCTCTTGAGTGACACGCCTCATAAAACGTGCATTCTTGGAAAGCTTAAGCCTGAGTTTTTCTTCACCGATAACAAATATGGGCGCTCTCGATGAATCATAAATGTCCCTCACCAGATCCAGCAGATTTATATCCTGGAGATAATCTGCCTCATCGATAAATAGTGGCCTCCCTGTTTCCATCAGTTTTTCGACAATGTAATTAAACATTGGCCTTGTACGCCCACAGGGTACGCCGCCCATTTCACTGGTAATATCAGCCAGCATGGATATAGGCCGCCAGATTGATTTGGCGCGTACAAAATACCCCTCCAGCTTGATACCGGCAAAGGTGCATGCCCAGGTCTTGCCCGTTCCGGGACGGCCTGAAATTAAACTCATACCCTCCACGTTTTGAGCCCGATCCTGAAGAGATCCCGCCGCTACCAGAAGCCGCTTTACATTTTTTGTGATTGCCGTTTTATTTCTCATACGTTAAACTACCTCCTATCATTGTTTTATGGGTGTTTACACCCGCTTTAAAGGACGGCTGGCGGGCCGTCCTTTTTTACACTGTAGGGGCAGGTCTTGTACCTGCCCTTTGTTTTTGGCACCCACGAGGGGAGCCCCTACATACCTAAATCTTTACTTCACCTCCCTCCTCATAAATATCCTGCAAATATTCAAATTCCCGTGTTGTTTTGTAGTACTCAATCCACTTGACCTGGCTTTCATTCAAGCGAGAGAGCTTTAACAGCATTTCATAACGCTCCCAGCCGTCCAGCTTTTCCCAGTCGTCAGCTATTTTCTCATCCCGTCTTTCAGAGAGAGAAACAACAGGAGGCTTTACCTCTTTTTTATCAGCCGCATCAAGGATGGCAAGCGCCTTTGCATCGTCTTCAGCGGATATGGTGGCCGGTTTTTGCGGCCTTTCACGGTTAATAATGGCCTCCGCTGCAAGGGCCGCCTGATCAAGGGCCGGGGTACTGTAGTTTTCTCCCGCTTTCGGCAGGCTTACGACTTTATTATTGTCTTCTTTATGGCGGTCAAGGATCTCTCTGTGGATATCCTGAAGCGCTGTTTTTTTGGCTATCTGCTTAAACTCTCTGGAGGCTTCCTGCATGATAGAAAGCTGTTTTTTTCTGGCTCTGGTGGCAAACTCGGCACGGTCAATACCCTGCCATTCCACATTGACGGCAACGGCCAGAAATTCCCGGCCATTATCCGTCTCCCGGTAGACGTAAATATTGCCCATATCGGCCACATCATAAAAGACACTGACAGGCTGGTTCATGTACGCGCCGAATTCTGCCGCCTGGTACCAGTAGTTATCTACACTGATCCCTTTCTTGCCGATAACCCTTATTCCCTTTTGAGACGGTACGGGAGCAAGGAGCAGATCAAGGGCTCTTTCATCGTTTATTGTCCTTACCGGCTCTGTCCAGCGGCGTGCCGCTTCTTCAGGACTCATACCGAGAGATCCGTGGTTTTTTGTGTGGTACATCTCTTCCGTCCACATATCACAGTGCTGCTGAAGTTCAGCCGATGTTTTAGGCAGTTCTACAGTCCCCCCCTTTTTGCCAAGCCTGGCTGCAAAAGACTTACGCGCTTCTATGGCCTTTCTGTCAGCCACCGAATGGCCGATGTAGCCGGGCATAAGCTCGACAAAACTATGGGCAAAGGTCTTGAATGCCCGCTCTATGTGCGGCTTGGCTTCCGGCGTAAAAGGCGGGCAGAGTTTTTGTTCTATCTCCAGGGCGTCAAAGACGCTGGTCAGGTGATTAGACACATAATCGGCCCCGTTATCGGTCTTTACCGTTTCCGGTACGCCCCAATCAAGAAGGGCATGGCGTGTTAACGCTGCAACGGCCTCGGACTTTGATGTTTTGCTGACCAGCAGTTTCAAGCGCCGGGAATAAACATCGATGACGCCGATCAAGGTATATCGGCCATCTATGAGCATAAGGTCTGCAGGTGTGGAATCAAATTCCCAGAGTTGATTGAGGGCCTTGACATGCTCACTCATACTTCCGAAGGCAACCTGGCTTTTATTCTTCCAGGCGTCTGGATTGGTCATATAAAGGAAAACGTCTTCATGGTCCTGCTTCCATTTATTGACAAAGCGCCTTACCGCCGCAATATGGGGAATGGCCTTACCGAACCGGCCATAGAGGGACTCGTAAACACCCTCTATGGAGATATGAGGAAAAGTGTATAAAACGCCGACAATGAAATCATCATGCGCTTTGGATAGTGTTGTTTTACCCTTATTGGGAGCAACGTACTTGCTGGCAAGGGCATGGAGACCGTCTTTTTTATAGCTCTTTGCCCACCGGTTGATTGATGACAGGGACGTTTTTTCACCGATAATCTTTCTTATATTGGCCGGGAGTTTTAAAGTCCCTTCGTTGTAACAGCGGCAGAATTCCAGCGTTCCTTTTTTCAGGCCGAGACCGGAGGCAGTGAGGAAGGCGTTTCTTGCTTTTACTATCATCAGCCTGGCTCTGGCTTCTTCCTGCCGCTCTTGGGGCAGCGTGTTAAACTTCGCCAGGCTGCTCTCTTTCACCAACTGCCCTGCATCGGCTCCTGCCGCTTCTGCCTCGCTTGCATGTTGAGGCTTTACCAACTTTTCAGCATGTAAGACCATGACCTTTTGCAGCGGTTCAGGGAGGTCTGAAAAGGCAAAGGTTTTGCCCTTGCCTGCATCAACAAAGGGCCATGCCTCAGATTCCGCCCTCTTCAGGACGCCCGCCTTTGTCGATGGAAAACCCTGGAGCTTCATTGCTGCAATCTCTTTTGCTGTATAGGCCTCTTTCATATCAGATCCCTATATAGTCCTCTATTTTTTTAAGGTCTTTTAATACAAGGCTGCGGGAGGTTTTTTTCCACCGCCCCTTTTTCTCTTTTTTAACGGCTTCAAAAAAGGTATCCAGGGCGGCGGCGTATTCAAGGGATTCCTTGTCATGGTCCACACCGTTTCCTGTCGGCTTGCGGTAGTTTTTCTCCAGCTGTTTACCTGTGAATTCCTCAACGGCTTTTTTTACAATACGGCCTGTAGGCTTGCCGTTAGGTGTAGCTTTTACGGCCTCCAGCCAAACATCTCCTCTTACTAAAGGAGGTAGGCTAACAAGGGGTCTTACCTGGGATTCATTGAGGGGAAGAGGGATTTCTGAATTTACACTTTGAGACCAATTGGTCTGATTTTGGAGATCTTCAACAACTTCGGCAGCAGCAATATATCTATCAGCCGACCGCCGGACAATCTCATACATTTCCTGGCAATAATCTTCAAAGTTGGTGTGAGATTTGCGGTAAAGCCTGTTATCTCTTATCTCTCTGAGTGCAAGGCCCACCTCGACAAAGGCCCGGAGGTTTTTAACGATCACTCCCTCCAGTTCCTCTTTTCTTTTTTGCTCATTTTTTGTGAGTGGCTTTTCCATCTTAAGGGCAAGCTCTGTGGGGTGTTCTCCCGTCTCTTTTATATTGGGCGGCGTTCCTGTTCTCAGTGATATTTCACCCTGGAAAGGGACGGGCAGCGTCTTGTAGGGAAAGACCTTGATTTGACCACCCCTGTCCATTTTCCACTCAAAGAGCCAGCCCTCTTTTTCGGACAGCTTAAGAATGCCCGCCTTTGTTTTCGGGTAGCCGTCGAGCTTCATATCTGCCAGGTATTTGGCGGTGAAATGTTCGTTCATTTAAACTTCTCCTCATCTTTTAAGCGGCTTCCCGAACCGATTCCGATTTCATTGAGCAAATCTACAATGCGCCAGGCCTCTTTTTTCGCGCCTTCAAGGTCAGCAATATCGAGCGCCCCGATTAACGAGCCAAGCGCATTATTAAAGTAATGCCTTATAAACTGCTTTGCCTCTATACTCAGGGCCTGCACTTCTGCCTGACCTTTGCTCATATCCGGCAATTTAAGTTTCATTACACCCCTCCACTTCAAAGAGCAGTGTTTCACGCTTCTTTTTTTCCTTCTGTTTCTTCTTGATATCCTCCTCGATACGCTTGATCTCGGCGCGCAGGGCGTCTGTATCGGGCATAACAAAAACGCCGATCTTGCGGCAAAGGAACTCTACAAGCTCCTTATTTTCCGTGGCGGCGCAAAAGGCAGGCACATATTCGGCAGGAAAACGGTGGCGCTGTTTTGATTCGGCAGTCCAGCTGTCGAGCATTTCTTTGGTAATGCTGTCGCCTGTAAGTTCACTCATCTTTGCTGCCACTTCATACCGTGACCAGCGGCATCCCTTTAAAATATCGGAGACAAGATGGCGCTGCTCTATGTCTATTTTTAGCGATCCGCCCCGTGGCGGCGTTGTAAAGGCCTTTTCCTTCGCCCGCTGGATCATGTCGAAGATGGTGAGCTGGTTAGGGTTGTCTATTCTTTTTTTCTTATTAGCCATTGCCTCCCCCCTGGGCTGTTGATAGACTTTCACCATAGCGATTAATGGTGTATTTATTGGAGGTGGTGAAATGAGTAAAAAAAGGATTTGTCCGACACATAACTGCGGATACGAGACAAGAGAAGAGGACCATGAATATTGCCCTAAATGCGGTAACGTACTTTATTATTACCCGCCTCTTCAAACACCTCATGGTGTTTGCGGCAATCATGATATCTGCGGCCCTTTGGATTGCTTTGATAAAAATATATGCACCGGTACTCATAACTCCCCTAACTGTGTAAAGGCGGCAATAAAACAGAATGAAGATCTATCCTTTGCCATTCGCCAGCTTCGAATTGGACTTTCACGTATGGGATGGAAGGCTCCCGGTCCAGAAGAAATGGTTGAAAAATGTAACGGAACAGGCTTCGATCAGCCTGAAAGAGAGACAGTTCAGAATTATCAGGCAAACGGATGATGCCTTTTTTGGGTAACTGTCTGTTGATAATCATGCTTTGCCCCTTTATAGTTAACATTTTGACTTATTGGCCTGTCTGGTATATGATTTACGCAGCGAGTTGTTCTCCTTCAGGCCAGATTTCTTCGATCTTTTCAGCATCAGCAGGCCTGGAACGGCGAATGAGTTCTATTACAGCTTTACGGACTTTATCTGACTTGCCATACCCGTTAAGAACGTTATTGACGGTCTTATATTTGGCGCCGGAGAAATCAACAATATCTTTAAGTTGAACAGCATTTATAGAAAGATAGCCTTTCACTAGTTGGCGCTTTGTTGGTTCTCTTTTCATTACACTGCTCCTTATGAAGAGGCTTCTTGTTGTAAGATTTATATTTTTTTATCTTTGTAATAGGATTTTTCCCATTGCTATAAATAAATATATACGCCCATTCGGGCGTTGTCAATAAATAAATGACCATTTGGGCGTTTTTGTATGAAAGATATTGGAATAGGAAAGAGATTAAGAGAAGTTAGAGGGCATATTTCTCAAAAGGATTTTGCAAAAAAAGTTGATATTCCTTTAAGAACATATCAACGTTATGAATCAGGTGAGCGGATACCACCATCTGACTGTTTATACAGAATTGCTGAAACAGTCGACATCCCGGCAGATTGGCTGCTTAAAGGTGATGCTGCTACCCTGCAAAAAAAACTGGTACAAGAACGTCAAACCTTATCAAAATTAGAAGAGAACCTGGAAGAACTTAACAGTAAATTACTTCTTCTATTTAAAGAATCAGAGACTCCTGTTCCCGATGATCTCAACGGCTTTATCAATACTTACTACTTTCTTAAAGAACATGGCATTGATCTCATGCTATTACTTGAAGAGGGAGAGACCTGTCATGAAAACAAGTTAAAAACCGGTATTAATTGCGATAAAGAAGAATATGAATGGCTAAACAAGCTTTTAACAATTCTTAGAACAAAAAAGAAAAAAACAGTAATCGCCATACAAAACAACCTTGATGCTTTTCTGGAAACGCCCGATGATCCAACAAAACGGGAAGACAACAGATTTACCTTAAAATCAAATAACACATTTAAAAAGAGTGAAAATATAGAAGAACCGAATAATGATGAACAGCCGAAAAGAGCTGGTTCGCCGGTTAGATCGTTAGCAGAAAAAAGGCTTGTCAAGTTTTTTAAACAGATAGATGACGAGGGCAGAGGGGGTGTTATAGGGCTCATCAGGACTTATTCAAGCACCCTGGAAGATAGCAAGTCAAAGTCTTTGGCCGATGACCTGCAATTCTGTTTTAAAAATTCCGGGGGCGAAGTGACACCTAAGTTGACAAACAAACTAACTTCCCTCTTTCGCTCACTCCCCGTTGATGGTAAGATGGGGCTTGTCGGCATGCTCAGCACCTATGTAAGCGCCATGGACGATGACGAGGTTCAAAATTCATATGATGATTTTAAAGTTACTTTTTTGAATGAGGTGAAAAGAGTGGGGTAAAGGTGGGGAAATTATTTGTTGTTTTTGCAATGCTTTTCTTCTTTTCGGGGTGCGTCACGGTTGAAGGATTCATGAAAGGCCTTTCGCCTTTTTTCAGCTTTGGTAAAGATGAAACAGTTTCGGAGAACATGGGAGATCCGGAAAGAGGGGAAGCGGATAGAGGCCTTTCTGAAGTAAAAAGAATTGAACCCGCCAATCAAAGCACTTATATCATTTCGGCTATTCTCTTCACCCTTATGCTTACCATGCTGCTTTTAACTTTACAGCTTCGAAGATTAAGCATTGCACCTATAGAAATGAGTCCTGACGAAATCAGTCAACTCAAATTCATGGCTACGGTTCTGAATAAAATCACTCGCAAGTGGTAATTAAATGAAAATATTAGTATTAATAGCGGCCTGCTTATTAATTTCGGTACCAGTTCAAGCAAAACGACTGCATTATGAAAAGTATTACCAGGAAAAATGGTGTGCCCGGATGGGCGGGATCACCGAGTATGTCCTTGATGACGGCTCCCGCGTTGACTGCCTAACTGATGAATACGCCGTGGAAGTCGACTTTGCCGATAAATGGCACGAGGCCGTAGGCCAGTCCCTTTACTATGCGCTAAAGACCGGCAAAAAACCGGGAATTCTTTTGATAACCGAAAAAAAAAAGACGCTCGATATTTGAAACGGCTCAAGCTGGTGACGGATACGTATGATATCAGGGTTTGGGAGGAGTGAAGGGATAACAATATGATCAATCAGCGTTTAATTTCCATATTATTGATCTTAATCTTTTTTACGGCTTGCAGATCCGAATTACCAGTGGGCGCAGTCGGTTACGCAAAAACACTGACTACTGTATATACCGGTATGGCTCTCTTAGGAGTACTGTCTATTGTATTCAAAAAAGATAAACCGGGTATTTCACAACGCACATCAATAGGTATAACCGTTTTAGCCGTTTTCTTTACGCTCACATTTATTTTTTTATTAACAGCATAGGTTTAAAATGCTTTAGTCTTATAACAAAATTGTAAAGAAATTTCATTTCAATCATAAAATAAAGGGGGAATGTTTTTATGCATCATATTTATCTGGTTTTAAATTGGGCTTTCGGCGTACTTTTTTTTCTATTAGGGGTTGTGATACTTTTCGATGATCCTCTTTCTAGTATTCCGTTATTTGTAATAGCTGCTCTCCTGCTCCCCTTTGTAAGACAATTTGTTTTCAAGAAAACAAACCTTGCCTTCCCGGCAAAGGTACGCGCGTTTTCTATATTTGCGCTTTTTATAATTTTTGGTGTTCTTGCCGGAAACAGCCAGGAGAAAAAGGAGCAATTACTTGCACAGCAGCAGGCTAAAAAACAAGCAGCAGCAAATGAAGCCATTAAGAAAAAGAAGATTGACCATTTTACAACAAACAAATCTTCTATAATGGCGGAAATTCAATCTGACCATGATAAAAGTAACTACCAGCAAGCGACTGCAAAAGCTGCAAAATACCTTATTAGCAAGGACCCTGAATTAATCAACATACATATACAATCGAAAAACATGCTTGCTGCAAAAAGAAAAAAGGAACAAACAGAACAAATTCTCAAAAACTTGCGCTCTATCCCGGCAACTGACCTTGAAAAAAACAAAAACCTTTATCAACAACTTGCATCTCTTCACCCTGACAACAAAAGCTACAAAGTAAAATACGATGCCTATTTAAAAAAAATCCAGGCTCAAAAAGAAAAACAGAGAATAGCTGCCGAAAGAAAAGATCAAATAGAAAATCAGTTTAGTGCCTGGGATGGTTCTCATAGAAGTCTTGAAAAAGCAATAAAGTCGTCAATGAATGACCCTTCCAGCTATGAACATGTTAAAACAGTTTACTGGGATAAGAAATCGCATTTAGTTGTTCTTACTACTTTTCGGGGGAAAAATGCCTTTGGCGCTCTTGTTAAAAATTCAATCAAAGCAAAAGTGGACTTAAGTGGTAGCGTCCTTAAGATATTGGAACAGTATTGAGGCTTTAAAGAAAGTTTAAAAGCGCTTTCAACATTTCCAGTTTACACTTGCCATTATCCATAATAGAGGTTTAAACTGTTGATTTTAAAAGGAATGAGGTTTAAATTGCTCAGTTTACACTGGAGTTTACACTTAAAGAGAGGTGTAAGACATTCAAAATAAAGCTGTTATTCCCGGCCTGTTATATATAAACCTTATAAAGTAAAGGCTTTACAGCTACAATAACGGTTCGTGAGATAGTTCCAAACCGCGTGTCATTTTTTTCTTGTACCGTAAACTCAAGCCGTTTTGGTTCCAAACCGTAATTTTTTTGCTTTTTTTAAAAACCTTTAAACTTTCTTAAACAATACAACAACTTATTAAACTTTAAATCCTTGTTATATCTATATCTCTTGGTTCCATACCCCCTGTTAAATTACAAAAAGGCTATGCCATAATAATTTTACTTTTCTTTTGCGGACAAAGAAAAGTAACAAAAGAAAGGCCGCCCTAAAACTTGGTCCCGCCAAGGCGGGACTCCCCTCCTTCCACCGTTGCCTTCGGCGGGCACAAAAACTCGCTTCGCTC
>JAOUBX010000100.1 GCA_029860075.1 Deltaproteobacteria bacterium
TATAGAGTTCCCCGTGGGGAACTCTATACGGAAGAGACGATTCATGATCGCCTGTCCATGCGCAACCTGATGGATGAATTGCGAGGAGGCGGCGAAATTTTAGGTGGACCTTCATCCTTCAACCGGAAAAACAGCCAGGCCTTTGCCGATTCACTCGATCGTTTTTTAAGGAAGCACACCCCATAGGGGCCTGTCCGGCTCAGGGCAAATCTGCTGCGAAAATAAGCCATCAATAAGGAGATGTTAATATGAAGATACTTGCGCGCAACCTTTCGAGAAAGACAACGGAAGAGGAGTTGAAGGCGCTCTTTGAGCCCTATGGCGAGGTGTCGAGCCACAACCTGGTCTATGATAACGAAAGGGGTACGTCCAAAGGCTTTGGCTTTGTTGAGATGCCCAATTCACGTGAAGCCCTGACCGCCATAAAGAAGCTGAACAACCAGAATGTGGGAGGATGCAGGATAAGAGTAAAAATGGCCAAACAGAAGGGGAGTAAGGCGCCACATGACGACTGACGGTTTTGGTGACGAAGAGCGGCTAACAGCTGACCGGGCCGCCATGTTGAAGCTGGCGGCGGCCAGGATGCCTTTTGGGAAACATTCCGGCATGCGCCTTGTCGACCTTCCCGAGCCCTATGTAATCTGGCCGGCGCAAAAAGGTTTCCCTCAAGGTGAGTTGGGAAAGATGCTTCGCATCGTCTATGAGGTTAAGGTAAACGGTCTTGAATACCTTTTCAAAAAGATTTGACTTGCCCTGGCCTCTGGATCCTGTCGATTCCGGTTTTTAGCGAAGGAGCCAGATATTAACTATTCCACCGATATGTGTGAAGCACCAGAGAAGGGCTGTCACCCTGCCGAGAGGCTTGTGATTGCCGTTTAAAAAGGCGTTCTTCGGGCTTCGAAGGCGGGCATAAAGGAGCGCTGACGCGCCAAAGAGCGGAAAAAGGCCGACCGTGCCGTGGAGAGCAAACCAGGGGATAAGTTTGCCGGGAATGTGGGGAGGGGTATAGCCGGGCAGGAAATAGCGGAGAAGATAGCTCATGATAAAGAGCCAGGCGCCTGCAGTAAGAAATATCATCAAGGTCTTGTGGGCCGCCGCCTTTCCCCTTGCCGCCTTTCTCCATGCGACGATGAGGAGCAGAAGGGAGAGCATGCCCCATGCGGCAGAGAACTGTAAAAAGAATTTTCCGTAGGCCATAGTGTTAAGAACAATACCCCAATGAAGAAGCTTGGGTCAAGAAAGGAATCCCTAATGGCTGATAGCGTCTTCAAAAAAAATGAAGTAATATAACATACAGGAGGAGGTCATTTATGAAACGCTATTGCTGGATGTTAATAGTCATTGTTGTTTTTTTCCTCGCCGCTTGTTCAAAAAGCGCTGACCAGGAAAAAAAAGGGGCCATTCAGGAGATGACGGATGAGACCGCCGGAAGGGCTGTAGAAAAAATCCGCACGCCTATCGAACAGGCAGAGGCCGTCAAGAAGCAGGAAGAAGAACGGGCCGGGAAAATTGAAGAAGAACTCAATGAGGAATAAGAGAGAGTTGACAAATTAATCAAATAAAATTACCCATCCATATAACTTTTTTGATATTATCATATGTTAAGAGATCAGGGAAAAAGGAAGTCATAAAGTATTCTAGAAAATCTTAATTTACAGGAGGGAGTTATGACGGACGAAAACGGAGTGGATGAACAGGCTGAACCCCGGATCGCTGAACCCCGGATCGATGCGGCACAGGTTGAAGTGGCGCTTCAGTCGCTCATGGATGAGGAAAATTTCGCTATGGCAGCCGTCGCCGGCCTTATCGGTGCTATTGTCAGCGCCGTTATATGGGCCGGTATTACGGTAGCAACGGGGTACCAGATCGGCATCGTAGCTATTGCCGTCGGTTTTATCGTTGCCACAGTGGTTCGTATTTCGGGCAAGGGCCTTACGCCGAAATTCAGCATACTCGGGGCCGTTCTGGCGCTTGTCGGATGTGTGCTGGGAAACTTCTTTACCCTCGTTTATTTTGGCGCTCAAGAATCGGGCATTACCATCATGGAGCTTCTTCCCTTAATCAATGTGGCGCAGATTCCCGCCTTAATGATCGATACCTTTTCCGGTATGGACCTCGTTTTTTACGGCATTGCCGTATATGAAGGATACCAGCTCTCCTTGAGGAAAATTACCGGTGAGGATATGGCTTAAGGACAAAGGAAATCTAAAGTCAGTCATTAAAAAACTATAAGGATATTTATAATGCCTATTGACGGTGAAAACCCCGCAAACAGCGATGCAGATGAAGTGACGTCAAAAGCCGGCAAAGAAAAGCCGGCTTTAAGTGCCGTAGATCCGAGAGTCCTCGCTGCCATGGGCCTGGAAGTGACTAAAAACAACGTATTGACGCCACCGCGTCGTGTCACGAGTGAAAAAGCCAAACATTCGGCGCTTTATGCATTTATTGTGCTCATTGTCGGGCTGGCGCTTAAATTCAAGTGGGTCCTTGCCTTTGCGCTGACAAAGGCAAAGGCCCTCCTGCTGGCGCTCAACGTTCTCAAGTTCGGGGCAGCCCTTAAAACGGGCCTGTCCATGATCGTTTGTATCTGGGCCTATGCACTCAACTGGGGTTGGGCTTTTGCCGCAGGGTTCGTTCTGCTCATTTTTGTTCATGAAATGGGCCATGCCATTGCACTCAGGTACTTCGGCATTAAGTCGGGAGTGCCCGTCTTTATTCCTTTTGTCGGCGCCTTCATTACGATGAAGGAACTTCCCCATAATGTAAGGATAGAAGCCTGGACCGGAATCGCCGGGCCTTTACTTGGCACTGCCGGGGCCATTCTCTGCTGGGGAATGGCCCTCTATACGGGCAGTATGTTCTGGTATGCCCTGGCCTATACGGGTTTCTTCATCAACATTTTCAACCTCATCCCCCTAAGCCCGCTCGACGGCGGCAGGACGGTTGCAGCCATATCCCCCAGAATATGGATCTTCGGTTTCATCGGCATCCTCTTGCTTTTTTTACAATCTTTCAATCCCATTCTTTTTTTCATCCTTCTTATCTCCGGCGGCAAGGTCCTGGCCCAATGGAGAAAGAAGGAGAAGAGGGATGAGGAATATTACAAGGTGAACCTCTCTACAAAGGTACTCATCTCGGTCCTCTATTTCGGTCTCATCGGATTTCTGGCAGGCGGCATGTCGCTCACACATTTTACGGTGTAGAAATTTTCCCGTGCTTCCCTGATTCAGTGTCTCAGCGGTAGATAAATGCAGTGACAGGTCTTTATCAATTTGGGATTTAATATTTTGGATTGCCGATTGGAAAGGACAGTTGGATTATGATTTTCTTCGTGAGCCTTCGTGCTATTCGTGGATAACTCGTTAAGGTTTTTCCCGTGCTTCAGTGGTTAAAATAACCCCTTACTTGTTGCAGGTTGAAAATCATGACAATCCACCGGAAAAGGGATTATTTTGTATGTTCTTAAGTTGTTGTTATACTTTTATGCAAACATAAAGGAGGCGGGCAATGAAAAATGAGAAGGGATTTACGCTCATCGAACTGATGTATGTCGTTGCCATCATCGGCGTTCTGGCGGCCATCGCCATTCCCCAGTTCGCCAGATACCGGCAAAAGGCTTTGAATGCGGAGGGCTACGTGCTGGGCGGTGAGATCAGGAAGGAAATTATGGATTTTTACAGCCATACGGGAAGGTTCCCTAAAAACAACAGCGAGGCAGGCCTGCCCCATCCCATGCATATCAAAGGAAAACAGGTTGAAAGCATCACCGTTCGTGATGGTTCATTTGACGTTAAATTTTATGAAAAGGCGGGTACAAAATATATCATCCTCACAGCCCGCCCCGCCATGGTGAAGGAAGACCCAACGGCATCCCTTTATTGGGTCTGGGGTGACAAGAAAGCTCCCAAAGGCATGGAAGTGCTCGGTGAAAACCGGACAAAGGAAAGGGAAAGCACTTAGCGATTTAATTGACAGCCTGCAATAAAGGAGGCCTCCATGAGGGAAAAGAGAATCCATCCGGCCATTGCCATGCTCGGCGCCGACATTATAATGGCATTGATCATCATACTGATAGGTATGATCGTTTGTGTTTCAAAATTATCTGAAATTTATAAAATGATTATTGTTTCGGCAGGGCCTATAGAAGCCTCCAGTGATTTAAGAACGGATATTTCAACCTATTATGCATTGAACGGAGAATGGCCCGACGATAAAAAAGCCATTTTGGAACTTTTACCCTATAACAAGACCTATTATCAGGAAATGGAATCACCCGAAATGGAATACCGTCGACACAAGCATGTCCTGGCAAAGGGAGCTATCCATGTGACGATTAAAAAGCTGGAGAAAAATAACAGGGTTACCCTTCGCCCCGCCGTGCCCACTGCAGACCCGCTGGGACCGGTCATATGGATTACCGGCAAAGGGGAAGCGAGGGAAGGCTGGACCGTTATAGGTGAAGATCAGAGCACCATCGATGAGCGGTATATTAACAAAGCGCTAAAATAGGAAGTGGGAGGCAATGATGTTTAGGATCAAAGCAGATCATATGAATATGTTCTACCGCCAGATGGCTGCCATGACCGCATCGGGAATGACTGTTGCAGAAGCCGTCTCGACCATTGCGGAAGAAGGCGATAGCTCCAGGATGGGAAAGCTTATATCCCTTATGAATTGGGAGATTTCTGAAGGAAAGCCGGCAGGAGAGGTTTTGATTCAACACCTGGATTACCTGACAAACATCCCCCCTGAACTGTTTAAGGAAGATAAGGAAAAGATTGCACCACTTTTTGACCGATTTGCCGAGTATGGCGAGCGAAAGAGTAAAATAAGGAATTACGCCAAAACGGTAATGATATACCCGGCATTTATATTGACTGTAGCGGCCTTCGTCGCTTCCGGTTTACTCCTTTTTGTTATTCCTATTTTTGAAAAAATGTTTATCGATATGGGGGGAACGCTTCCCTATCCAACACTGGTGATTATCAATTTAAGCCATTTTCTTCTGCAATATTTTGTTGTCCTGTTGGTGCTGCTTGCTATGACCATACTTTTCTTCAATAAAAAGAAAGCTTTCTTCTACAGGATTGCAGACAAAGTACCCTTTCTGGGGAAAATGAATCGTAAAATTGCCGTTGCACAATTTCTGAGCAATCTCCATCTCCTTTTTGGCTTTCATTTGTCTGCCCAACAAACTTGCAGGGCCGCCGCCGGGAATGTAAACAATGATTATATTGCTAAAAAGCTGAAAGAGGCAGGTGAAAAGGTTTCCGACTATTCAGACTTGTTGCTTCAGTTGGAAAGGAGCGGCTTTTTCCCGGGGCTTATCATAAAGACGCTAAAAGTGGGCAACAGAGCCAAAGCCCTGGAAGCAGCCCTCAACCGTTCTGCCTCCTTTTGTGAGGCCGATGCTGAAAAAGCATCAGATAGATTCACGGCAGCCATGATTCCACTCACCATAATCGTTGTCGGTACGGCGCTGGGGTTTTTTATTATCGCCATGTATCTGCCCATTTTTTCCATGGCCGGAAGCATATAATAAAGGAGGGTGAATGATGAAAATCAATGAAGGAGGTTTTACACTGATAGAACTGCTCATCGTCGTTGCAATCATGGGTATACTGGCTACAATGGCCCTTCCATCATACCAGGACCGGGTCATAAGGTCACAGGTAGCCGAGGCCATGACGCTGGCCGAAGTGGCCCAGAAGGAAGTGGAGGACTATTATAAGGCGAAAAAGAGGCTCCCCGAAAATAATGCCCGGGCAGGGCTTCCCAAACCTGAAAAATTCAAGGCTAACTTTGTAACACGTCTTGAAGTTGTTGACGGGGCGGTGACCATTACGCTGGGAAACAGGATAAACAGGAACGTGGCGGGAAAGACGCTTACCATAAGGCCCGCCATTGTAAAAGATGCACCCATCATCCCCGTCGCCTGGGTTTGCGGTTATGCCACAACACCTGACGGGATGACGGCAGCCGGTAAAAACGACAGCAATCTTTCGCTCCGGCATGTGCCTGTCAAATGCCGCTATTGAGGCGAAGAAATGTTGCCGCTTGCGGGCTTTACCCAATTCGGATCAGCCATTTGCTGCGCCTCATTATTCTCCCTCACTGCGGCGTAAAAAAACAGCCCTACCTGCTTTCTATTTACTTTCACTCCTGTCTCATTACTTTTGTTTTTTCTCCCATACTGTTAATATAAAAAGAAGGAACTTATTTATCAAGGAGCCCTTATCCAATGAGTAAAATCTCTTTATTTTTTCCCTGGCGAAAGGAATTTGAAGTGAATATCAGGGAAATAGACAACCAGCACAAGGAGTTAGTCAAGATAATCAACTCGCTTCAGGAAGCAATTAATCTTGGCGAGGGCAAGGAGCGGCTCGCTCAGGTGCTTGAGAACCTGCTTGCCTATACGGACTTTCACTTTGCGGCAGAAGAAAAACTTTTGAAAAAACATGGATATCCTCATTACGAAGAGCATAAAAGAAAGCATATTGCCATGCGGGAAAAGGTGATTTCACTTATCCAGGATTACAATAGAGGCAGAATAGCCATGACCTTTTCCGTACTGAAATTTCTCCAGGACTGGCTGAGCAAGCACATTATGGGAACAGACAAGCTGTACGGCGAGTATCTGAATAAAAAGGGCGTCAGCTAACAGGAAGACCGCTTTAATCTCTCCTTACCTCTACTCACTGATGTAAAGAAGAATTTCTTTTCTCAACTATCTTGACATTAGAAATACTTCAATATAACATCAGGAGTTTATGGGTCCGCTTTGTATTGTTTTATAAAAAGGAGGTATGATGATTCAGATAGAGTGGAGGGATAGCTATAGTGTCCGGATTAAGGAGATTGATGAAGACCATAGAATCCTGATAAGACTCTTTAACGATCTGGCCAATGCCATGCGGCAGGGCAAAGGGAAGGAGAGACTCGATCAAATTCTGATGCAGCTCATCGGTTACACAAAGCTCCACTTTTCCAGGGAAGAAAAGATCATGATGGCTTATAAATATGGAGACTATCAAGCCCACAAGCAGATTCATGACCAGTTAACGGAAAAAGTCCTGCAACTTTACGATCAGCAAAAAGAGGAGGGCTTTTATCTCTCTGTTGAAGTCCTTTTTTTCCTTAAGAACTGGCTTGAGGAACATATTCTGGAAAAAGATATGCTGCTTGGGGCTTATTTGAATAAAGCAGGCTATGGGAATCAAATAATTGAGAGTGATGAAAAGCAGCTTTAAACCCATGCAACTGCCATGGGGCGTAAAAGGGCAGCCGGCCTGACAGTTAACGTACAGACAAAATCAGTGTCAGATAATAACCGACACTTCCCGCCGCTGCGAAGAGATATTCCATTATATGGGAGTGGCGGGCCTTCCTTTCAAATGTTCACTTAAAATTCCAGCAAAGAAACTTGACTTCTAATGGATAGAGGTTTTCATTACTCTCTCCGGCCTTTCAGCTAAAATGGACTTACATGTCATTTAATGATAAGATGTGAAATGTAAGCTTTTGGGTTGAAATATCATAAAGGTGATAGATGAAGTCTAAAGACGATAATGATAAACAAGTGAAATCGAAGGTGGGCATTGTCGGCTGCGGCCGGGGCTGCACGGCCATTCTCGACTTGCTTTATGAGAATCCGGCTATACAGGTTGAGTGGATTGCCGATAATAATCCCTATGCTACGGGTATGAAGAAAGCAAAGGCCCTTAAGATACCTGTTGTGGAAGATTTTCATGCCGCCATAGGGGATCATCTCGACCTGGTCATCAATGTAACGGGTTCACAGGAAGTCGGTAATCAATTAAAGAAGGTGATAGGTCCTGACACGGAGCTAATGGGAGGCGCTTCGGCTCTCTTTGTATGGCAGATGGCCCTTGAAAGACAACTGCGCCTTGCAGACCGGGACAGGGTGCTAAGAGAACATGAAACCCTTTATCATCTGGGCCTGCTTATAGAAAATATCGACAGTCTCTATGATGCGGGGCTTGCTCTTATTGATTATACTTTAAAAATGCTGCGCATGCCTGCGGCATCGCTTGCCATTTACGATGAAAAAGAGAATAAAATGAGACTTCTTGCCTGTAAAGGTTTCAGCCGGGCATTTCAGAATGCCGATTCCTGGGAAATACGGGAAGAAGGAATAACAAACAGGATATTCCAGCAAAATTCTACTTTATATGTAAAAAACCTGGAAAAATTTAACAGTCCCAGTCCTCTCCTCCTGAATGAAGGGGTAAAAACCGTCATTGCGGCGCCTCTTGCCGTTGAAGGTAAAGTATTCGGCATATTCTATGTGAATGATTTCAAGGTTCGGGAAATTTCACCGGAAGATATGTCCATATTTTCTCTTTTGTCTGTTTACGCCTCCTTGACCATTGACCGGGTAAGGGCCCTGGAAGCAATACGGCAATCAAGTATCGTAGACGGATTGACAGGCTTATATAATCATAGACATTTAATGAGTGTCCTTGAAATGGAGATAAAAAGGGCCTATCGCTATAAATCGAGCTTTACCGTATTTATGCTGGATATCGATTATTTCAAGAAGTACAATGATGCTTTCGGACACCTTGAAGGCAACAAGGTACTCAAGGATTTGGCAGCTATTTTTAATAACGTTGCCAGAGATACGGATACTGTAGGTCGCTTCGGAGGTGAAGAATTTTGTATTATTACACCCGAGCTTGACAAGAAGAATGCCAGGTTATTTGGCGAGCGACTTTTAAAAGCCGTCAGGGACTATGAATTCCCCAACAAGAAAGTAACAATCAGTGGTGGTTGCGCCACTTTTCCTGAAGACGGGAAAATCATTCCCCATATTTTAAAGTTAGCCGACGAGCGCCTTTATTTGGCAAAAAATGCCGGAAGAGACAGAATTTACTGTAATAGCGAGGATTAATTTAACTATTGGGCTTCCTTAATTTCCCTCTCCCTTAAAACCGCCTCAACTTATTTGCCGCCTTTACTCTTTTTTTAAATGCCGCCGGTTAAAACCTTTCTTTTCTCCAGGGCCTCTTCAAATATAAAAATCCGCTCCCCATTGAGAATCTTTTCATTATTTTTGATAATCTAAACAATTAAGGGAAGCCCAAAAAAATCATGAAGGGTATGTAAAGGTTCAATAATGCCGCCTTTGCTGTTAGGAATGTTACCTTGAGATCCGCTATGGGCTGTAATTTTTGCCTTGATTTTTTGATTCTCCCCCGCAATAATCAGCGCTTCCCTAAGGAGGAAAAAATGATTACCGTCAGAAAATCAGAAGCCAGGGGGCTTACGGATATCGGCTGGTTAAGAAGCTACCACAGCTTTTCCTTTGACACTTATTATGATCCTCTTTTCATGCATTTCAGGAAACTCAGGGTTATCAATGAAGATACCGTTATGCCGGGACTCGGTTTTTCCGCTCATCCCCATAGCGATATGGAAATCATCTCCTACGTGATAAAAGGAGAGTTGCAGCATAGAGACAGTATGGGTAACGGCTCCATAATACGGCCCGGTGAAATACAGATAATGACGGCAGGGACGGGACTGACCCATAGTGAATTCAACCCTGATAACAGGGAGGCCGTTCATTTTCTCCAAATCTGGATATTGCCGGAAGAAAAAGGATTGCCGCCGGGCTATGAGCAGAAAAATTATCTGTCCATGCTGAAAGAGAATGACCTTACCCTCATCGCCTCCCGTGAGGGTCGTGATGAATCGGTTGTAATCCATCAGGACGTAGATCTTTATACAAGTCGCTTAAGTGAGAAAAAAAGTATTCATATAGCCATCAGGGAAGGGCGCTTTCTATGGATTCAGCTTATTAAAGGCGAGCTGGCAGTGGCCGGAGAAAAGCTTTTTGCAGGGGATGCCTGCTCCCTGAGAGACCGGAAAAAGGTGAAAGTCAGGGCAATGAAAGATTGTGAGTTCCTTCTTTTTGATCTTCCCTAGTTTTACATAAAGGCAAAGGCCTGGTTAAGGCCTTTTGTTACTCTATCCCGCCAGGACGAAAGCGCGCTATTCCTATGCGCATTTTCCTCCCCCTGAGAGAAAACTTCAAAGCCCCTTTGCCGGGATTTGAGCCACTTCCTTTAAAATACCCTTCGAAGCGGTGGGGCTCATTAGCAAATAAAGGGAAGAGAGGCCGAAGTCAGTCATTCTTGTTGACATCATCAGCTCACAGGGTTATACTGTCTGCCATTGACAAGCGGTTCCAGGAATAAGACGATTTAAATAGCGTAAGGCTCCGGAATGATTCCGGGGCTTTTTTTGTGTGAAGCATCAGAAAGAAGGAAAATATGGAATTTAAGGATTTTAATTTTAATGAAAAAGTAGCGGCAGGCATCCTGTCTGCCGGTTATGTTACAGCAACACCTATCCAGGCAAAAGCAATCCCCCCTGTTTTGAAGGGGAAAGATGTAATGGGTCTTGCCCAGACAGGGACGGGAAAGACGGCAGCATTTGCCTTGCCTATACTGGACAGACTTATGAAAGGGGAAAGGGATAAGGTTCGCGCCCTTGTTATTGCGCCGACAAGAGAGCTTGCAGAGCAGATCCACCAGTCTATTCAGGTCCTCGGGAAAGAGACAGGCCTTAAAAGTATTACCCTTTATGGCGGTGTAAATATAAAACCGCAGATTCAGAAACTGAAAAAGGGAGTGCACATTGTCGTTGCCTGCCCCGGCAGACTGCTCGATCACATGGGCCAGGGGAGTATCGACCTTTCCCGGCTGGAGGTTCTTGTTCTCGACGAGGCCGATCAAATGTTCGATATGGGCTTTTTTCCCGACATCAGGCGTATTATGAAAAAGATACCGAAAGAGAGACAGACGCTCCTCTTTTCAGCTACCATGCCGAAAGAGATCAGGGGCCTTGCAAATGAAGCGCTCATTCACCCTGAAACGATAGAAGTGGACAACAGTTCGGCGGCAGTGACTGTAAGCCACGCCCTCTATCCCGTTGCTCAGCACCTGAAAACACCTTTACTTCTCGAACTGCTGCGCCATACCGATACAGAGTCTGTTCTTGTCTTTACCCGAACCAAACACCGTGCAAAAAGGCTGGGAGAGAAGCTCACAGGTGCAGGTTACCGTGCAACGTCGTTGCAGGGTAACCTTTCCCAGAACAGGCGTCAGGCCGCGCTTGACGGGTTCAGGGATGGCAGTTTCCAGATTCTCGTAGCGACAGACATTGCTGCCCGTGGAATAGATGTTTCACAGGTTTCACACGTTATCAACTATGATATGCCTGATACGCCAGAAGCCTACATTCACCGAATCGGCAGAACAGGCAGGGCTGCAAGGAGTGGAGACGCTTTTACGCTAATCAGCGGTGAAGACAAGGCAATGGCAGGCAATATTGAAAACGTGCTCGGCTCCCCCCTTGAGAGAAGAACCATTGAAGGTTTTGACTATAGCGCCAAAGCGCCGAAGAGAAATAATGAATTCGCCCGGTCGCCGCGACATCAGCCAAAGAGAAGAAGGCCGAAAGGTGGAAACAGGCCCCCTGCGGCAGGCAGCGGGAAGTCTTCTTTCAGCGCTCCGCGCCGGTCCGGCTGATGCCCGGACGCCTCAAATAACTAAAAAAGCCCATTACCCCTTGCTGCCGGTTCGGGCTTTTTTTTTTGCAATGCCTTTTGAAGACTTTCCAACAATACGATGAGCGCCTCCCCTTAAAAAAAGAGACCGCCGGGGATGATAGTAGAAGAAATCACTAGTAATGCGGTGGCGGCGTCTCTTCCGAGGGGTCCCTTATTATAGAGGCAGCCCCTGTTTTTATCCGGTCTTTCAGACGCTCAAGCTCACTTCCCAGCTTATCTATTTCTTTCTGCTGACCATATAGGACGTCATTTAAATCCTCAATTGTCGATTCCTGCCGCATAAAGCGCATTTCAAGGTCTCTTATGCGTTCTTCCAATGATTGATCCTGCATTGATTTGCTGCCCTTTCTCTATTACGAAAAATATATACTCATTGCGGAGGCAACCTGACTATCCTCGCAATTTGTCATTTCGACTGAAAGGAGAAGTCTTTCTTCTCAATGAAAGTGATTTCTCACATCGCTTCGAAATGACGATTATAAAATCGCCAGACTAGATCAAACTCTTCGAAACAATTTCATAAACGTCATTTGAAAGGCCCTTTACGCCTTTAATCGCTTCCAATTCCCTTTTCATCAGTGCCTGCCTCTTTTCATCGTAGCGCTTCCATCGACTGAGGGCTCCCGCCATGCGGGCTGCAACCTGGGGATTGAGTTTATCGAGAGCCTGTACCTGATGGGCAAGAAATGTGTATCCTTCACCGCTTATGTCGTGAAAAGCAGCCATATTGCCCTGGCAGAAGGCTCCTGTGAGCGATCTGACGCGGTTGGGATTTTTTATATTAAAAGCCTGGTGCTTCATCAGTTCCTTTACCCTTGATAAGGTATGGGGAAGGGTGGACCTTGCCTGAAGAGAGAACCACTTGTCAATAACAAGAGGATCCTTTTCCCACTTTTCATAAAAATGTTTAAAGGCCTCTTCCCTTTCAGGGCCTTCATAATGGCTAAGAGTGGACAGGGCTGCCATAACGTCCGTCATATTATTGCCCTTGCTGAACTGATCCATACAGTATGAAAGGGTCCCGGCCTCAGCAAGGGTCATAAGATAGGCAAGGGCCATATTTTTGAGACGCCGCCTGCCCACGGAAAGGGAATCGATAGCGTATGCTCCGTCAAGTCTGTTTGACCTGTAAACCTGAAGGAACTCATCATTACATTTCCGGGCCAGCGTTTTTTTAACAAATTCCCTGATGGTCCTGATGGCCTCCGGATCAATGACATTCATCTGTTCCGCCACATAGGTCTCCGTCGGCAGTATGAGGGCCTCGGCAAGAAGGGCCTTGTCCCTTTTATTATCGGTAAGGATTGCTCTGAATGCTTCTGTGTAACTGTCATCCAGTGTGAGTGCTTCATCCTTTTTGTATTTATCGATGAGGCCGAGCATGATCCTTGAAGAGAGTTGCTGGCCGGCCTCCCACCGGTTGAAGGGATCGCTGTCCCCGGCCATGAGAAAGGCCAGTTCTTCATTACTGTAGTTGAATTTAACCTTCAGGGGAGCGGAAAAATTCCTCAATAGGGAGGGAACGGGTTTTTTATTAATACCTGTAAAGCAAAAGGTTTCATTTTTTGCCCTCATATTTAATACGCTCCCAATCCCGCCCGATTCTTCTTTCCCGGCCCGCCGGAGAGGAATATCATTCCCCATTTCATCAAGAAGGCCTATTGCAAGGGGGATGTGGAAGGGCTCCTTTACTTTCTGCCCCGGTGTTGCAGGGCATTGCTGGGTGATGGTTATACTGTAAGTGCGGTTTATTTCATCAAAATGATCTTCAATCTCGATTTGAGGTGTTCCCGCCTGACTATACCAGAGGCGAAACTGTTTAAGATCGAAACGGTTGGCATCCTCCATGGCTGACACAAAATCATCGCAGGTTACGGCCTGCCCGTCATGGCGTTTAAAATAAAGATCCATTCCCTTTCTAAAGCCTTTTTTGCCAAGGAGGGTATGCATCATTCGGATGACCTCCGCCCCTTTGTTATAAACGGTGACCGTATAAAAGTTGTTAATTTCCACATAAGAGTCGGGACGAACAGGGTGCGCCATGGGACCTCCGTCTTCCGGGAACTGGGCATTTCTTAGAATTCTCACGTCCTGTATCCGCTTGACGGCACGGGAAGTCATGTCTGAAGAGAACTCCTGGTCCCTGAATACGGTAAGCCCCTCCTTAAGGCTGAGCTGAAACCAGTCACGGCAGGTAACTCTGTTGCCTGTCCAGTTATGAAAGTATTCATGGCCGATGACTTCTTCTATAGCGTTGTAGTCATCATCAGTGGCCGTATCGGGACTTGCCAGCACATATTTGGAGTTAAATATGTTGAGCCCCTTGTTTTCCATGGCGCCCATGTTGAAATCATCGACGGCAAGGATCATGTAGATGTCAAGGTCGTATTCAAGGCCGTAAACCTCTTCGTCCCATTTCATTGACTTTTTAAGAGAGGCCATGGCATGGCTGCATTTGTCTTTGTTGCGCTCTTCAACATAGATTTCAAGCTTTACCTCTCTGCCGGACAGCGTGGTAAAGGTGTCTTCAATCTTGACCAGCTTGCCTGCGACAAGGGCAAAGAGGTAAGAAGGCTTTTTGAAGGGGTCTTCCCATTTTGCATAGTGGCGGCCTCCTTCAAGGCAGCCGCTATCAATGAGGTTGCCGTTGGAAAGCAGTACGGGGTACCTGGACTTATCGGCCCGGATAGTCGTTGTAAAGAGGGCCATTACGTCCGGCTGGTCGGGGTAATAGGTGATTTTTCTAAAACCTTCCGCTTCACACTGGGTACAAAAGTTACCGCTCGACTTGTAGAGCCCTTCAAGAGAACTGTTTTCCTGCGGCTTTATTTCTGTAACTGTCTCGACGGTAAAGTTTTCCCTGACGAAAGGGAGAGTAAGTTGTTCTCCGTCGATTTTATAATCCTTTGCCTCAAGAAATTTCCCGTCAAGTTTAATCGATTTAAGCACAAGTTCACGTCCCGCGAGGACCAGGGGCGCATTGGCTATACCATGCGCTTTATTTTTCTTCATAGCAAGAGTGGATGTTACCGTCGTTACTTCTTCACTAAGGTCAAAGGTAATATCGATGCTTTCCACCAGATAGGCGGGGGCTTGATAATCTTTACGCAAGATGGTTTCATGGGTCTTCTTTTTGCTCATAATTTATCCTGTTTTTAAATTAGCATATCTTTTGACGGCACGTTGATTTTCTCTCCCTGACCAGTGAGGGCCGGCATGGGTATGGTTTTAATTAATCGTTGAAGTCCCCGTCCTTTGTGCGGGGTCAGAGTTAAAAGGCTATGCCATAATAATGTTACTTTTCTTTTGCTGGATTTATGCCCCTTGAGGGTACAAAGAAAAGTAACAAAAGAAAGGCCGCCCAGCCCGGATAAACCGGATAAGTGCCTTAACGAAATAACTTCCTGAAAAAAGAAGCAAAA
>JAOUBX010000101.1 GCA_029860075.1 Deltaproteobacteria bacterium
TATAGCGGTACCGCTCAAAAGAAAGCCAAGCGCCGTGTTGTACTGCATAGGCACAAATGCGGGATATACCTGTATAAGTATAACAGCGCCCGTATACCAGCCAATAAGAACGGTCAGCCCGAGAGTTATTGAAATAACGCCCGAAACAATAGCCACAACCCTCAGCAAGTGCATAAGGTCTTTTCCCTTCATCTTTCCACCCCAAGGTAATTTGCTGTGACTGCCTGAAAGAAACAGGGGAAATGTAACTTCACAGGCATAGCGTTAATACGGTTTAAAAGCAGTTTAACATAAAATTTCCCCCTTTGTATTTAGCTGCATAAAAAGGCAAGGCCTTTTTGCTGACTGAAGACATTACAAAAACTCTGCCGCTTTTTTATAACCCAGATCAGCAGCCTGCCTAAAGTAGGGTCTTGCTTTATCGATACCGAACTTTTCCAGATAGATTAGTCCCAATTTATAATAGGCTCCGGCATTCCCCCTGTTAATCCTGACTGCAGCCAGGAGGTCCCTTTCGGCATTTGCCTTGTCCTTTAATTGTAAATAAGTAATGGCCCTGTTGAAATAAGCCATTTCATATTGCCTGTTAAGTTCAATGGCCCTGCTGTAATCTCTAATTGCCCCCTTTAAGTCTCCCAGGCGGTTGAGGACATTTCCCCGGTTATTATAAACTCTGTCAAAATCAGGATTAAGGCTGATTGACTTGTTATAATTTTTCATGGCCTCGGCAGTATTCCCCAGATTATGGTAGGCCACTCCCCTGTTATAATAGGCCCTGTGGGAATCTTTTTTTAACTCAACGGCTTTATCATAGTCCCTTATCGCTCTTTCATAATTTCCGGAATAGAGATAGGCATTGCCCCTGTTGCTGTAGCAATCTTCTGCCTCAGGGTTCAGATTGATTGCAATGGAAAAATCCCTGATTGCTTTTTCATAAGCGCCCCTATCACTGTATACGGTCCCCCGGTTATTGTAGGCTTCATAAATCTCCGGATAAAGCCGGATTGCCGCTGAAAAATCTTTTATCGCTTTTTCGTATTCACCCAGGTCGGAATAGGCTGTTCCGCGATTGATATAGGCCTTGTAAGACTCAGGATTGATCTTAAGGTCATAACTCCAAAGACTTATTCTATTGCTCCAGACATCATTAAAGCGCACTGTTTTTATCGAGTAAAAAGCCAGAATACAAATAACGGGCAAGAGGCCAAGGGCTGCGGCCTTTTTATTTCCGTTCCTCATGGAAGGGCCAAAAAGTATTTGCCTCATTGTATATGCCATGGCCAGGCACATACCTGCAGAGGGGATATACATATATCTGTCCGCTACGTAATAAGCAAGAGGGATAAAGTTGGCTACGGGAATATAATGAATGATGAACCAGAACAGGGCAAAGGCCGGTAAGCGATTAGTGCGGACAAATAAAAAAGGGAGCGCCATAAAGGTGAGAAAAAATAGCCATGAAATGATGACCTCGAGATCTCCGGGAGAGGAAAAGAGCGCTATGGAATGAGCAGGTGACAAACCAAAGGGTAAAAACAATAGTCTCACATAGTGAATAAAAGACTTTGGCGCCGTAAGAACAATATTTTGGAGTGTGGGATCACCGGTATATCCGTGAAAGGTTCCCCTGTAATGCTGCCGGTCCATAAAAGCAAAGAAATCACCAATTTTGGAAATTTCGTACAAGGCAAGCAAAGACAAAAGGCTTAGGGCTAAAAATAAAACCCTTTTGCTTTTGGTAAGGAATTTTTTTTCATCCGCTAAAAAAAGGTACTCGTAAGCAACCAGGAGCAGAGGCAAAACGATAATAACCTGCTTTGCATGCAAGGCCAGATAGAAGCTGAAAAAAGAAAAAAAGAGCCATAGCCCGTAATACTTATGCCTTCTTTCACAAAAATTCATATAAAAAAGAAAGGAAAGAAGGGCGAAAACCATACATATCGCCTCTTTACGATTGGCAATATTTGCTACGGCCTCTACATGAACGGGATGCACGGCAAATAGCATTGCACCGAGGAAAGAAAGCCCTCTATCCGCCGTTAATCGTAAAAAAAGGATATAGAGAAGCAAAACAGAAGCGGCATGCCAGAGTATGCTGTGCACATGATACCCCCGCGGATCCAGGCCGAAAAGCCGGTAGTCAGCCATGAAAGTCAGCGTCCTTAAAGGCCGGAGTCCTATCGTCCATATATCGGTTAAATGAAAGTAGCGGATACTTTTATTATTTATGATTAATGGATAATCATCATAGGTAAACTCTCCTCCTGTCGTATTAATAAAAAGAAGGGATGAAATGAAGACCAGAACAATGGCAGGCAGGTAATTTTTGATTTTTGCGTGATTTGAGAAGAAAGTCATAAATTGAGAACTTCCTTATTTAGTGTTGCTCAGCTTTAACTGTATATCCCTTAAGAAGCCTTTACATTCAGGAGCCTTGCTGCCGGGGACCTGATTACAGTATCCCTTCCTCTGCAAATGAATAATGGGCGCTTTTCCCGATAATCATATGGTCATGCACTCTTATCTGGAGGGAAGAGAGCGCCTCCTTGAGCATTCTCGTCAACTCCCTGTCGGCACGGGAAGGGGCGGGGTGCCCGCTGGGGTGATTATGAACGAAGATAAGAGAAGAGGCATTATGATGAATGGCCCTTTCCGCCACTTTACGCGGGTAGACAGCCGTCTGGTCTACCGTGCCCCGGCAAAGAGCCTCATCGGCAATAACCTCGTTTTTGGAATTTAAGAATATGGTCCTGAACTCCTCATCTCTAAGGCCCGCCATGGCGGCCTTGCAATAATTGACGAGGGCCTCCGGTGATGAGATAATACAACTCTCACGGCTTTTTTCCCGAAGATATTTGGTGGAACTCTCCTTGACCAGCTTAAGGGCGGCAATCGCATTTTCTCCCAGACCTTTAATTTCTCTCAAAAGTAAAGGATCAGCATCAAGAACGGCCGAAAAAGAGCCAAACTTTTCAAGAAGCGCCTTGGCAAGGGGCTTTACGTCTTTTCGTGTAATGGCAAGACTAAGAACCAGTTCCAGCGCTTCGTAGTCTGCCAGGGCATGAAGACCTGATTTAAGGAATTTCTCTTTAAGCCGCTTCTTATGGCCTATATAATGGGGCGCTTCTTTTGTCAAAACTCAAGTACCTCCCACTCCTTATTCCGGGCCGCCGCCACTTCCCTCTTGACAAGCTTCCCTTTGTAAACATTTATTCCTTCCATAAGAGCCCTGTTTTCCTTTGCCGCTTTCTTAATCCCCTTTTCTGCAATCTCTATGGCAAAGGGAAGTGTGGCATTAGTGAGCGCAAAGGTAGAGGTTCTCGGCACGGCGCCGGGCATATTGGTTACACCGTAGTGAATGACACCATCTTCTTTAAAGACAGGATTGCTGTGTGTTGTCGGTTTCGACGTTTCCACACATCCCCCCTGATCGATGGCTACATCGACAATAACAGCCCCTTTTTTCATTAAAGGGAGCATCTCTTTTTTCACAAGGGCCGGCGCCCTGCCTCCGGGAATAAGTACGGCCCCCACGAGAAGGTCGGCAAGTTTAAGCTCTTCTTCAATATTATGGGTATTCGACATAAGTGTATTTATTTTACCACCGAAAAGATCGTCGAGATGAGCAAGACGGTGGAGATCCGTATCAAGAACAGTAACCGTTGCCCCGAGGGCTGACGCTACTCTGACGGCATTGCTTCCTACATTTCCGCCGCCGATAATGGTAACATGGCCGCGCTCTACACCGGGAACGCCGCCAAGAAGGATACCACGCCCACCTTCTTCCTTCTGGAGAAAATGAGCACCCACCTGGATAGACATCCTCCCCGCCACCTCACTCATGGGCGCAAGGAGAGGCAGGTAGCCATTTTCGAGGCTCACTGTTTCGTAACCGATGCCGATAACGCCCTTTTCCATAAGCACGTCGGTAAGGTCCGGCACAGGTGCAAGGTGCAGGTAAGTGTAGATAATGAGGCCTTCTCTTAAGTAATCATATTCACAGGAAAGAGGTTCCTTGACTTTCATAACCATTTCAGCCCGGCTGTAGACCTCCCGGGCGGAATCGATTATTTTGGCCCCCGCTTTTTCATACTCACCGTCACTGATGCTGCTTCCAAGTCCCGCCCCTTTTTCAATGGCTACCTCATGACCGAGCCCGGTAAGGGTCTTTACTCCCGCAGGCACGATGCCGACCCTGAATTCCTTGTCTTTAATCTCTTTGGGAACGCCGATGATCATTTGATATCCTTGACTTTTCCTTAGACCCCTGCTTAAAACAATTAATAAAATTTACACTTTATATAACACAGACTTTTAAAGGTACAAAGAGAAATTAATTTTTTTATTTTATAGTCTTCTTTATTAGAGCATGCAGAAATCACTTATGCTGCACTCCTTGCATTTAACGGAATCTCTCTTGTGTGGACAAAGATCGAGAATACCCAGCCTGCAAAGGGCAAAATCGTATTTGAGAGGGTCATGGGGATCGAGCCTTTTCAAATTTTCCGTCACTTCCAGGGCCATCTTCCAACCCGGACTTTTACGGGAAGCAAGTCCCAGGTTTTGCGACAGTCTTGCAATGTGGGTATCGAGGGGAACCACAAGCTTTGAGGGGGGAACAAAATTCCATATTCCCAGATCGAGACCGTCATCTTTTCTTACCATCCATCGAAGATACAGATTAAGCCGCTTGCAGGCGCTCCCTCCTTCAGGTGATGGGAAAAAATACCTCACCCCGGCATTGGGGGGCAATTCCCCTCCGCCGTAAAAGGGTGAAGAATCAAGAGATAGCACAGACGCCGAAAAACGGTTTAGAGCGCCTTCTATATTTTCATCCTCATCAGGGAGAAGTCCGGAAAAGAAACGTCCTATGGAACCGTATCGATGGAGGATCTGTTTTAGATACCAGACAAGACAGGCAATATCTTCTCCCCTGTTGAAACGGTGAACAAAACCGTCAAAGTCAGGCCCCTCTCTTTCAGGATTAAAATTTGTTACGTAACGGGCAGGGCTCTTTCCCATGAGGCCCAGAACCTTTTCCAGGCTTGCAAATATCCTCTCTACTCTGCCATAGGCAAGGGAGGAAGCAATTATTCCCGCTATTTCCTGATCAAGAGGGTCATCATAGCGACGGGGAAATTTGAGCGGGTCTGAATAGATATAAGTTGCGTCGTATTGCTCGCACAAGCTGTCCAGCTTTTTCTTCAAAGCGTTAATCTTAAACATCATATTGGCGGGAACCTAAAAGTAGTTAAAACTTTAAAAAAAGCAATCCATAGATTATACTCATTCTATTCCATGGAAAAGAAGTCAAAAAAGGTTGATGAACTGCTGGCGCTTGCCAAGGGCAAAAAGAGGGCCCTCATTATGCCCCATAACTATGCCGACCCCGATGCCATTGCAACAGCCCTGGCCATTAAAAATCTGCTTCAGAAAAAGCTCGGCCTGCCCGGAACTATCTCTTTTAACGGCGTCGTGGGCAGAGAAGAAAACAGGGTGCTCTGCAAGGCCCTCTCTATTGAGATCGTGCCCACTTCCCAAATTCATTTTGATGACTTCGACTTTATTATTCTTGTCGATTGCCAACCAGGCCCCGGAAACAGTGCTCTCCCCGATTCCCTCGTTGCCCATGCCATCATTGATCATCATCCGGCAGACAGTAACCTTAAGGGGGTTACTTTTTTAGATATACGAAATGACGTAGGCGCTTCATCAACAATCGCTACGGAATACCTTGTTGAAAGCAAAGCAGAGATTTCACCAGGCCTTGCCGCAGCGCTTGTTTACGGGATAAAAACAGATTCACTTAATATTGCCATCAAGACAAAGGAAAGCGATATCAGGGCCTATCTCCATCTCTTCCCATTAGCTGATCTTTCCATACTTAACAGCATTGAAAATGCCTCTCTCCCCAAAGAATACTTCAAAACCCTTAACGACGCTATCGAGGATGCCTGTATCTATGACAATGTGGTTGTAACAGACCTTAAAGATGTGGCCAACCCCGGCGCCATCGGTGAATTTGCTGATCTTTTTTTGAGGCTTGCAGATGCCGAAACATCACTTTGCTTCGGTGTCTACGATGAAACCTTAATGATTTCCATCAGAACAGTCAATCTCGAACTTAATGCGGGAAAAATAATCAGGTATGCCGTCGGGGAAAGAGGGACGGCAGGAGGACACGCCTATATGGCGGGAGGACAGATACCGCTTGTTAAAGAGACCCGGGAAGAGAAGATAGAGCATATCAATGCCGTAAGAAACAAGGTATTTAACAAACTTTCCATTAAAGGAAAAAGAAAAAAGAGAATCGCATGATCTATCTTAAACAGATCAAATCGGGCTACCTCGACAACTTCACCTATATCATAGCCAATCCTCTGGAAGGAATCGGAACGGTCATCGACCCCGGCTGGCCGGGCCATGAGGTGGACAGTTTAATCAGTAAAGCAGCGGCTGATGATGTGGCCATAAAATATATCATTGCCACCCACTGCCATTCAGACCATATTGGGGGAACAGGTGACCTTATTGAAAAAACAGGGGCTGAACTCCTTGTCCACGAAGACGAGGCTCCCTGCATGGAGAGACTCTCCTTTCGGCCCGATATTATTGTAAAAAACGGTGACCTTTTAAGCCTGGGCGGTCTGTCCGTCAGATTTATCCATACACCGGGCCATTCCCCGGGGAGCATGCTTGTCTTCACAGATGGAAAAGTCTTTACCGGCGATACGCTCTTTGTCGGCGGATGCGGACGGGCCGACTTGCCGGGAAGCAATCCCGAAGATCTTTACAAAAGCCTCTTCGAAAAACTTTTATTACTTCCCGATTCGACGGAAATCTACCCCGGCCATGATTACGGATCAAGCCCTTCATCTACGATAGCGAGAGAAAAGAAGGAAAACCCCTATCTCAGGTGTGAATCCAGGGAAGCCTTCATAAAGTTGAGAATGGGCCGTTAATGATCTTTTCCCGGCCCATATTGACAAGAAGGGGTCATTTTGGTATTTTGCAACAAATAAGAGAGGAATTATGACATTAGAAGAAATGAATAAGGAAAATTCAGATAGGGAACCGAAAGAGGAGACCTTCTGGAGCAGGCATGGCGCCAACATCGGCCTGGTAGTTCTTATCATCTATGTTATCCTTCTTGCCATCGGTACGGCGGCGGAAATTTTCGAGATCGATTCCATACTTAACTGGTGGATATTCAGGCCGCCCGGCCGCCACTAAGATGTTTTAACAATGAACATTCCCCAACTTTTTTTCAGCAAGGCTGCCGAGCTGGAAGACAAAAAAGCGCTCATCTGGAAAGAGCCGGCCAGCGGCCGCTGGCTCTCTCTCTCGTGGAACAGCTTCGCCCGTCAGGTAAGCAGCCTGACGGCCCATCTGCTTTCCCAAGCTTTTGAAAAAGGTGAAAGAGTGGCCCTGCTGTCGGAAAACCGCCCCCAGTGGGCCATTGCCGACCTGGCCATCCTGGCTGCCGGAGGAATTAATGTTCCCCTTTACTTTACGAGCACCTCGAACCAGATCGAGCATATTATTAGAGACTCCGGCGCCCGGAGAATGATCGTTTCAACCTGCGACCAGCTTGAAAAGGTCCTTAATTCCAAATGCATGGATGACATCCATGAGATCATCCTCTTCGATAAAACAAATAGAGCGCTTCCGGGGAAGGTAAAATTCCTGACGGACATTCTTGATTCCCATAGCGCAGAAGACCACGACCTCATTAAAGAGAGAATAAATGAAACAGGCGCCCACCATACAGCCAGTATTCTCTATACTTCGGGCACCACCGGCCCCCCCAAGGGGGTTGTATTGTCGCATAATAACTTCATCTCCAATGCCAATGCTTCGGCAGAGGTAATCAATGTTACCGGTAATGACCTTCTTCTTTCCTTCCTTCCTTTGAGCCACGCCTTTGAAAGAACAGCAGGTTACTATGTGCCCCTTTTCATGGGTGCTTCCATCGCTTACGCTGAAAGTGTTGACAAAATTGCCGCCAATATGCTTGAAATTAAACCTACCATCATGCTCGGCGTACCCCGATTTTATGAAAAAACCTACGCCGCTGTCAGGGAAAAAATTGACAGCCTTTCCCCCTTTAAAAAACAGATTTTTCAGTGGAGCCTGGCCGTTGGTCAGGCCTGTTCGGAGCGAGAACTTAACAAAGAGCAACTTTCTCCCTTTCTTAAATTAAAACGCTCCATTGCCGGCAAGCTTGTCTTTAAACCTTTGAAAGAGGGCCTCGGGGGAAGGATAAGGTTCTTTGTTTCAGGCGGCGCCCCTTTGTCGAAAGATATCACTGCCTTTTTCGAAGCGGCAGGCATCGTTATTCTTGAAGGTTATGGACTGACTGAAACCTCGCCGGTTATTACCTGTAACAGGCTTGAATGGAGAAAAAGAGGCTCTGTGGGCCGGGCTCTCCCCGGTCTGGAAGTGAAAATAAAAACCGACGGTGAAGTCATAACCCGCGGACCACATGTTATGCAGGGCTATTTCAACAAACCCGAAAAAACAAGGGAAGTGATCAGGGAGGGCTGGTTTTATACGGGAGATATCGGTGAAATTGATGAAGACGGTTTTCTTACCATAACAGACAGGAAAAAAGATATTATCGTTACATCGGGCGGGAAAAACGTGGCCCCCCAAACCATCGAAACGGCCCTTGTATCAAATCCCTTAATCAGTCAGGTCATGGTGTACGGAGACAGGAAAAAATATATTACGGCCCTCATCGTACCTGATTTCGCCAAGCTTGAAGAACTGGCAAAGCGGGAAAAAATCAGCCATGAATCTTTGGAAGCGCTTTGCGGCAATGAAAAAATTATCCATATTTACCTTCAAATAACACAAAAGGTCCTTAAAAACTTTGCCCCCTTTGAACAGGTAAAAAAAGTACTCCTTGCCGGTGAAGAATTTTCCATGGCAAAAGGCGAAATAACACCGACACTGAAGGTAAAAAGAAAGGCACTCATCGAAAAATATGGAAAACATCTTGACGTGCTTTACGACGAATAAAAAGAGAAGGAGAGAGTCACGTGCTTAAAACAGTCAAAGTATTGGTGGTTTTAGCGCTATTATCGGCGCTTGGAGGAGGATTTTACATCTACAATTATGGAAAGAATCCTCCGGGAAAAATTAAAGAGGGAGTAGTCATGGAAATTGAGCCGGGATCATCTTTTACTTCCATTTCAAAAAAACTGGAAAAGAAGGGCATCCTTGAAAATGAAAGAATGTTTTATCTCTATGCAAAGATAAGAGGGCTTCAGTCCAAAGCAAAAGCGGGAGAGTACTTGATAGAGCCTGCCATGTCAACGGATGAAATACTGGACAGGCTTGTCAGGGGGAGCGTCATCACTCACAGGATTACTATTCCCGAGGGCTACAATATTTACCAGGTTGCCGACATGCTTGAGGAAAAAAAGATCACAAAGAAGAAGGATTTTATAAAAAAAGCAAAAGATAAAAACTTCATGGCCAGCCTCAATGTGAAAGGCGTAAGTCTCGAAGGCTATCTTTACCCCGAAACTTACTTCTTTTTCAAGGGGATGAAGACGGAAGAGATTATGAGGCAAATGGTTAATCGTTTTCATACCGTTTTTACTGATGACCTTAAAAAGAAGAGCAAGGCCATGGGCTTTACCATGGAAGAAGTGGTTACCCTGGCATCGATCATTGAGAAAGAAACGGGAAACCCCGATGAAAGGCCACTCATTTCGGCAGCCTTTCATAACAGGCTGAAAAAAAAGATGAGGCTTCAGAGCGACCCTACGACCATTTATGGAATCATAGAAACCTTTGACGGCAATTTAAGGAGGAAAGATCTCTTGCAAAAAACGCCTTACAATACATATAAAATAAGTGGCCTGCCCCTTGGTCCCATCGCCAACCCCGGTATAGAATCAATAAAAGCCGCCCTTAATCCTGCCGATGTAGACTACATCTTTTTTGTCTCCATGAATAACGGCAGCCACATCTTCGCCAAAACCTACAAGGAACATAACAAAAATGTCTGGAAGTATCAGAAAAGTGGGAGGAACAGATAAAAAAACGCGGGAGAGAAAATTTTTCTCTCCCGCAAATGAAAGGAGGCGTTACAATTATTTAGATAGGCATAAAAAAATTTAGTTCATTTTTTATGCCTAAATTCGTGTTGTCCCCCCGTAAAAATTTGCATCAGCTGTTTCTGGCTAGAATGACGCAAAAGAATTGTCACTTCGACTCGGAGATCTCTGGCCGGAGGCCTCTGATAGGCAGGAGGAGAAATCTTTAGGATCTCTTATTACATTCGAGACAAGGATTTCTCCTTTCACCCCAAGGGCGCTTGTCACTTTGTTCGGGCGCACTCAAAATAACAGGTCAGCCCAATTCCCTAACCGCACATTGCCGGAATTAAATAAGATTCTTTAAATTCTATTGCCATTTGCTATTTAATCTGGCTATACTAAAGTGATGTTAGCAGGAATAATATGGAGTTGCTTTAAACAGGAAAGAGGTTAAACTTATAAAAGCGCCTGAAATATTCCGGGATTTAATTTTTTAAATTTTAAATGCAGCCATTGCCATGAAAACAGATAAAGGTTTTACCCTTGCCTTTTACAGAAGGTCAAGAGGCGCCCATGTCACCCTTTTTCTCATCAGGCAGTAAGGATAATAAATCAAGGGAGCTTCGTGAAATATACTGAACTGCTAAATAATCTCCTCAATTTCATCCTCGACAAATATGAGGGGGTCTCTGACATTAATTTTTCACCGGGAAAACTGCCGCAGGTTGAAATTAACGGCCAACTCGTTAACGTCCCGCTCTCTACCTTCAAGAACATGCTTCTTCCCTACCAGACAGAGTTGATTGCTCTAAGTATGCTCGACAATGACGAAATATTGATGAAAACACTGCTTGTAGAGGGCTCAGTGGATCTCTCTTACGCACTTCCTACAAGAGGCCGGTTCAGAGTCAACATTTTTACCCAGCGCGGGAGCTACTCCATCGTCCTCAGAGTCATTCCCACAAGCATCCCTTCTGTAGAAGAGCTGAAGCTTCCACAAACACTGAAGGATATATGCAAAGAGAAAAACGGCCTCGTCCTGGTAACCGGCCCGACAGGAAGCGGCAAATCGACAACGATGGCTTCCCTCATCGATATGATTAATGCCCATTACTCCTATCACATCATTACTATTGAAGACCCCATAGAATTTCTCCACCGTCACAAAAAATCGACCATTAACCAGCGTGAACTCGGTTCCGATACGTCGACTTTCAAATCGGCGCTGAGAGCAGCTCTCAGGCAAGCGCCAAAAGTCATCCTTGTCGGTGAAATGAGAGACAGAGAAACCATCGAGATTGCCCTTGAAGCGGGTGAAACGGGACACCTCGTCATATCCACGCTGCATACCATCGATGCGCCCAAAACAATCGACAGGATAATCGGGGTTTTCCCTAAAAACGAAGAAGCAGCCATCAGAAGACGCCTTGCCTCAGCCATTAAATGGGTTGTATCGCAAAGGCTCGTTCCCGAAGAAGGGGGCGGCAGGATTGCCTGCGTGGAAATTTTGAGAACAAGCGAAAGAACAAGGGATTATATCATTCATGGTGAAAAAGCCGGAAAATCACTCCATGACGTTATGAAAGACGGACATACAACGCTGGGCACTCAGACCTTTGACATGGTACTGAAGGATTATGTGGAAAAGGGAATTGTATCCCTCGAAACGGGCCTCCTTTATGCAACAAATGCCAACGATCTCAAAGTTCAGCTTGGAGAGAAAGCAAATCAACCGCAACCCGGCATCGGTGGTGACGAAGAAAGTGAAGGCGGCGGCGGACTTGACCTGGAGCTGGACGTTAAGGAACTCATCTAAATGAAGATTACATGCCAGAATGAAGAGTGCGGGACTATAATCAGTATACCCGATGAGAAGGTTCCCGCCAAACCCGTAAGAATTGCCTGCCCCAAGTGCAAAAGTCCTAATATTGTAACGCCTCCAAAAGCTCCGGCAGATGAAGCGGCTCCAAAAGCAGCGCCTCCCCGGGAAGGCGACCTTGAGCAGACTATTATGAACAAGGTGGAAGAGAGGATTTCCTCGCTTAGAAATGAACTCCTGGGACAACTTCAGCACCCGACGCCGGCAACGGGATCATTTACCCCTAACGAAACAGGAGCGATACCGTTTGCCGGGGGGACACTGTCTAAAAAGGCCCTTATTTGTGATGACGACAAGATGGCCTGTCAAATTATCAATGACAGCGTAAGCACTTTGGGTTACGAAGTGGACGAAGTAGAGACTATCGAAGGGGCTTTAAAAATTCTTGACCATTCTGAACTGGATTACAGCCTTATACTTATTGATAAGGTCTTTCCCGATGATGCAGAAGGTGGCTACAAGATACTGTCCAAAATAGCTACCATGCAGATTGATGCAAGAAGAAAGATTTTCGTCGTTTTTATCAGCGGTGAAATAAAGTCGGGCGATCCCAGCGCTGCCTTCCTTTCAGGCGCAAATATTATAGTAAATAAACAGGATATCGGGCAGCTTTCGACTATTATTGAAAACGAAATGGCCGACTATGACAAGCTTTACAAGATTTTCAGGAAATGCCTGGAAACATTCAAATCTGTCAGAAGGGACTGATATCAGTCCCTTTCCTCATTACAGATAACTTAACCAGTCCTTATATTTTTCCTCTTCACCCTTAACCGTCCTGAAATATACCTCCTGAACTTTTTTTGTAATATCTCCCGGTAATCCAGTACCTATGGCCCTGTCATCTACTTCCCTGATGGGCGTTATTTCAGCCGCTGTCCCCGTAAAAAAAGCCTCTTCAGCCGTATAAAGTTCATCTCTCGTAAAACGTTCTTCCTTAACCGTAATCCCTTCATCCTGGAGAATCTTCATCACCGTATCTCTCGTAATTCCCGAAAGAACCGTCGTACAGGGTGTGGTTTTGACAACACCCCCTTTAGCAATGAAAATATTTTCTCCACTCCCCTCTGAAACATAACCTTCATTATCGAGGAGAAGCGCTTCATTATAACCTGCAAGAATAGCCTCTCTCTTGGCCATGATGGAGTTAACGTAGTTACCGCAAACCTTGGCTTTTGTCATACTGATGTTGACATGCTGCCTCGTAAAGGACGAAACCTTGATCCTGATCCCTTTCTTTATACCCTCTTCCCCCAGGTAGGCTCCCCAGGGCCAGGCAGCGATGGCAACACGCACGTTGTAATCCTTTACATAGATGCCCATCTCGCCGTCGCCAATGAATACGATGGGTCTAATGTAAGCCTCTTTCAGATTATTTACACGAAGAACTTCCAGCGTTGCTTCTGAAATCTCATTCCTTGAAAAAGGAATGTCAATCTGGCTGATATGGGCCGACTCAAACAACCTGTCCGTATGCTCCTTAAGGCGGAAAATAGCGGACTTTCCATGGGCAGAGGCATAACACCTGACGCCTTCAAAAACACCGAGACCATAATGGAGTGTATGTGTAAGTACATGGATATTAGCTTCATCCCAGGGAATAAACTTTCCATCCATCCAAATTTTTTCAACTTTCTGAATCATTTATAAAAAACCTCCCTAATCTCTAATGTGGAGCTGCTCTTGCTGTTCAAAAAAACGTTTATATATTTTCCGTACGGCAGATGTACGTGCTAAATATTCACTGAGAAGTGATGAGCTATCATATCCGAGCCTTCTGGCCAGCACTTCGAATTCTTTCGAATTTGTATCGAGTTTATTGACAGACTGGTCGTGAACAATTCTTAGACCCGTTTCAACTTTTCTAAGGAATTGATAGGCTGCCGAGAGCACCCTGTAATCTTCCTCTTTCAAGCCCCCCTTATCTCTGAGTCTTTCCAGTGCAAGGGATGTATTGGGAATTCTTATTTCCTTATTTGAGGGGCCATATTTGAGAAGAAAATACTGGACCAGAAATTCAATATCAACAATCCCCCCCTTACCGGTTTTCACATTATAAATGCCATCCCTCTCCTTTGCAAGCTCGAACTCCATTCTCTTTCTCATCTTGTCGATCTCTTCAGTCAGCGCCTCCGTTGGGGCCTTACCATAAGTTGCCTCTTCCATGGCAAGGTTGATCTCATTAAGAAATGATTCTTCACCGACTATCGCCCTGGCCCTTGTCAGTGCCTGCCTTTCCCAGGTTTGACCGCTTTTTTCATGGTAGTCCCTGAAGGCATCGAGTGATGCCACAAGCGCACCTGAACTCCCTGAAGGTCTCAACCGCATATCGACTTTGAAGAGATAACCTTCTCTTGTAGGAACAGTCAGCGTAGAGATTATATTTTGCCCGACGCGGGCAAAAAACTCCTGGTTGCTTGTCTCTTTAAGTCCTTTTTTACCCTTGTATTCACCACTCGTATCCCCACCTCCACTATAGAGAAAGATGACATCCAGGTCAGAACTGTAAGCCATTTCACATGCACCCATTTTTCCCATGCCGACAATGGCCATTGTTGCCTCTCTCTCTTCCCCATCAACGACAGTTATGGGAACGCCGTATCTCTCCTTAACCTGATGAAGGGCAATTTCAAGGGCAATTTCAATGGACGCATCCGCCAGTGAAGTGATCTGCCGGGAAACCTCCTCAAGATCAATGACACCATAAATCTCATTGATACCGATTCTCAGCATTTCCACATTTCTAAAACGACGCATGATATCGAGTTTGTCTTCGTAATAGTCGGCGGAATCGACAAGTTCCCTCATCTCTTTGTTGATCTCTTCCCCCGATTTTCTGGGAGAAGATGCACCGGGAGCAACGAGAGAATCGAGGGTCTCGGGATAGGAAAGCAATATTTTTGATAAAAAGCTGCTCGTTCCGAAAAGGCCGACAAGGAGCTTGATAACATGATGATTTTCAGCCAGCAGGGAATATAGCGTGCCTCTGGCCCCTACGGCAGATATAAACTTC
>JAOUBX010000102.1 GCA_029860075.1 Deltaproteobacteria bacterium
CGCTGCAGCAGCTTCCCCTGGACAGGCTCTTCTTCTTCTTTTTCCTCTTCGGGCTGGCGCTGCAGCAGCTTCCCCTGGACAGGCTCTTCCTCCTCTTTCTCTTCCGCCTCACGCTGGAGGAGTTTGGGCTGTGCCTCCTCTTCTTTTTCCTCTTCGGGCTGGCGTTGCAGGAAAGGTGTAATCTGTCCGGCAACCGGTTTGGCCTGAATATCCCCCCCTGCTGCAACTGAATGTGTACCAGTCTTTGGCTCCGGCGCATTTACAACACGTTCAGCCACACTGTCCGCCTCCTGCTCGTACTTATCACCCGGCTTGCCGACTGTCAGCCTGGGCTGGATTGCAGACCTTCGTATAAGGCGGGAAAGCTGCGCCGTTTTGGAGCCGGAACGGGGATCAGAGGTCGAACCACAAGTGTTGACGGGCCTGCCTGAGGAAATGACCCTTGAAAGGGCATCGGTTTCACTATCCTCCTTACGTTGCAGCAACGAGGCGCTGGTATCCACCTGCTGCCTTGCCGCAGTGGTGGAGGATAAGTTTTTATCTGTCGCTTTTGCCAGGGTTTTCATCGTTCATTTCTTATATCTAAAAATGGGGCTGTCACTATTTTTTCTTCTGATGCAACCTTTGTAAATAGACATTATTTAGGACATCTTTTCTTATTGTAAGTGGCTGCACCCTTATGAATTAAACTGGATCCCGGACGGCAAGCGGACGCTATTAAAAATTTTCCTTCTGCAAACTTCAACCATTCTGTTGCGTTTTTTCCGGGGTATCCCCGCATTTCAAATGGAAACACTCCGCTTGTTCGCATATTCCAGAGCCCCATACTAAATCCACCTGTTTTTGTACCCGCATAAGTGGGCAAAGGTGCGGTGATATCTTTTCCGGAACTTCGAGGTGACTTGATAATACTGTCAAACCAGTTTTTAATCGTCACCGATTTTATCGGTCTTTTGGTTTTACAATATCTTGCCGGGACCCCCTTGGTGCCACAGGTGTGAATATCCTTATCTTTACCTATTCCTGTTAAATTTTTTATTTTCTTTTTTATCATTACTATTTTTCCTGCTCGAATTAAAATCCTAAATCTCCTGTCAGGATGCCAACCCCAATATCCATGCGCAAACAGGTCATGAGAAAAAGAAACACCTGTAACACTTGCAATAGGATTTGGCACTTTCTTTACAAGCGCCTTGAAAATATTCTGTTCTGTTTTAGACAAAAACTTATACATGGAAGCAAAATCAACCCGGGTCATTAGTCTGAAAAATGCTTTCGGTTGTTTAATTTTTCCTGATTTTGTCAAGATTAATTTCCTTTTTGCCTGTAGAATATAATGGACGATTAATTGTAAAAAACCTTTTAAATTGTCAATATTTTTTGTATTGACGCCACTCAAAATTGTGGTAACAGCTGGCGTGACTTTGCCTGCTATTGATGTTCTTTTATCATGTTCTTTTAACAGGGATTCATATTCCTTTAGCACGATGCCTTCAGTTGATTGCGGCTTTGCCCTGAAACTGGACGGTTTTGCTAAAACATCTACTTTTCCAAAATAATCTGTTTTGAATCCTTTGTAAACTTCAGGATTAGTCTGGCTAATGCTTTTTTTAGGATCTCTGGGTTTCTTTGGAAGCGCCTTGATTTCATTTACGATTTTCACCGCATTCTCAATATCCGGTTTTAGATCGACCCATTTGGAATGCGCAGAAGTAACAAATTCAATGACACTGCCGGTATCAACCTCCATTTTAAGGCCTTTCACTGTCCGTAATGGTTTACTTTTTGTTTGTGTTCTGGTAAAGGTCCTTGGGGATTTACCTCTCCGGTTTTTTGAAACAACATTTCTGGTCTGGAATTCAAATCCCATCAACCTTTGAATGGTGTTTTTTGCAGAACATTTTTTTGAAATAGATAAACGCTTACATTTCAAGGAAGAAAAAGATGTCCATGTTGTTTTACACTTTACGTTGCTCCCATGATCTTGCTGCACCACATGCGTCAGTTCATGGGCCAGCAGCCTTTTCCCACCCGGTGATTCGGGTGAATATTGCCCCGATCCAAAAACCACATCCCGCCCTTTCGTAAATGCCTTAGCATTAACACTCCTTGCCAGATGCGACGCATTTCTATCAGTATGAACTCTCACCCCGCTAAAATCAGCGCCGAAACGAGGTTCGAAAAAGGAGCGTGTCGATTCAGGCAAGGGCTGCCCACCGCCTTTAAGGGAATTTAGCCCGCTTTCGACGGAAGGAGAAACAGGCACGTCCTCACCACTTTCCTGACTGGCCTGAACCGGCATTTCCTGTTCTTCTCTTTCCTCCTCTCCGACCTGCCGCTGAACTTCACCTTCTTCTTTCTCTTCCTCTTCAGGCTGTCTTCGGACGAGAGACGTTATCGATTCGGCAAGCGGTTTTGACTGTACCTGTTCTTCATTCCCACCCTGGGAACCCTTTGCAAGCGGTCAGGTCGGTTTGGGGCGTATCTGCGGGCCGGGCATACGCATGACACGTTCGGCAACGCTGTCCGCCTCCTGCTCATATTTGTCATTAGGTCTGCCGACTGTAAGCTTGGGCTGAACCTTAGTCCTCTGCACAAGACTGATCAACTGCCCCGTTTTGGAGTCAGGATTTGAATCGGCAGGCGGGCCATAGGCATTGACAGGCCTGCCCGACGAAATGATCCTCGAAAGGGCATCGGTTTCGCCGGCCGCCTTCCGCTGTAGCAGCGGCCCACCCCTGTCCGTCTGCGGCCTTGCCGCAGCGGAGGAGGACAGGTTTTTAGCTGTTGCCTTTGCCAAAGCTTTCATCATTCGCTCATCAATTTGTACCGCTTATATTCCGTTCCTTTTATAAAAACTTACCCCATTTACTTAAGGACAGACACATATATCCCGCACGGTATAACCTCTTTGTTTGGGGTTAACATAAATGGAGCCGCAGATCATCCCTTTTACTCTCATCACAGTTACTGAAACCCCTAAAGGGCCCGGTCGTAAAGTAAATGAGGACATACTAAAGAGATTGGCCGGAACCAACTTTATATTGATCGGTCTGTTTGTTGAATTTACAAACCCTATTAGGGCGCCTGATTTCACGCAAGTAAAGCCGCTTCTGATCCCCCCGGCATCCAAATAAAATGTAACATGGCCCGTAAGGGCTTAGCACATTTAGCCGGGACAGGTCCTTTTCGCCTTTGTACATAAGGCATTTGAGTTCTTTCTTTTGTTCTTGCCCCAGGCAGGGAATGGATATCACTATGAGCCGCAGGAACAGGGGGAGACTTTTTGCCATCTGCCTCTTTAGCCTGAACCGGTTTTTCCACCTGACCTTTAACGGGCGGTTCCGGCATGGTCATCACTCCTTCGGCAACGCTGTCCACCTCCTCGTACTTTTCACCCCCCTGGCCGATGGTCAGTTCGGGCTGAATCCCGGACCTCTGTATGAACGTGGAAAGCTGTGCCGCTTTGGAACCGGAGTTTGGGCTAAGGGAGGGACTGCAGGAATTAACGGGATTGTGGGACGAAATAATTTTCGAAAGGGCCTCCGTCTCGTTAGCCGCCTTCCGTTGAAACAGCGCCCCACTCCTGTCCGCCTGCTGCTTCACAGCCGCAGGAAAGGAACTTTTATGAACTGCCTTTGCCAAAGTTTTCATTCTAAACCCACATAAAAACCTGACGTTAAATCAGGAATATTTAAGGCCACGGCGGTCTTGGGACAAGAGTTCTTACATTAGCGTTATTGGATATTGTGCCTGAGAGTTTTGGTGTTAAAGGCCCTTTTCCATTTCCCGTTGATATTCCATCCATACCGCTTCCTGAATTAGTGGCTCTGCTGCCGACCGGCTTGGTTTTATCAACATCAACGATAAAGTTAAATCCCCAATTTACATTTTTCAGATGCCTTATCTGTGCATCAGTACGTCTGCGAGCGATAAACCAGGCAACAACATTAAAATTCCTTTCATACCTTTCCAGGGAGTTTGGATTGGTTACTCTCGGGTCGTTCCAGGGTGGTCTATGGCCGGGCGTATCATTCATACTTTCACTGACTGAGGTTCCGGAACCTGTGACGGGTGAAAAGGACCCCGTGTAATACCATGGGGCAGGCGTTCCGGCGATAGCATCCCTGAGAGGCAGGGAACTTTTATGGTATCGCAAGTAAGACTTCTCGTATCTTGCCTCGATATCATAAGGTGAATAAACAGTCTGGATATACCCGACATCCCACTTACTGGCTTCAGCATTATCGCCTGTAACACTCACCGTTCCACTAGAACGGAACGTCGGCGCCGCAATACTGGGTCCTGCCGCATTTTCCGTTAAGTTTGCATTTCCCGATCCGGTGGCGGAAAAAGCCGTCACATTAAATGCCACAGGCGCAGGAGATGCGGCGCCACCACCGCCGCCGCCTGAACCGGACCTGCAGCTTACGAGAAACTTTTCAAGCCATGACCTTGTGTGTCTTTTCATAGCGGCATCCCTGCCCTTTTGCTCACCATGGTGCTCATCGGGATAAAAGCCCAGACAGGCGTGCTTGAGCGCAGCGCCTCGTCCGTAGGCGTGTTTTGGAATCATTATGCCGGCAACAATAGGAAGACCTCCGGGAACTAATAAAGCAAGCTTCCAGCACATGGAAGAACATAGCCTTCGGGTCGGAATTTTCCATGTTGTAAAGTTATGTGAGAAGGTATCCTGGAACCTGTGCAATCCCGCGCCAAATGCCCTGATATCGCAGGCAGTAATTGCTCTGTTCATATCCCCAACAGCTACACTGCGGGCAGGGAAATGAAGCATATCCCTGCCGCTGACAAGGGGATTTAAAATTTCTGTGGGTGTGGTTATCCAGGGATGTCTCCAGCCCGTATCAACAGCCTGGTCTTCAAAGGCGACCGTTCCGGCCTCAACTGCACTGTATCCGACATTGGCCGCCTCCTGCAGGGTCATGTGATAATGTATGTCCTCTGCGTACCTCTGAATAAAAGGACGGGGAACGTTCTGATTAATATTGACCTTCCTTTTTATCTCCGCTGCCGCAGGCTTGCCGTTGCCGAAAGAGCCCCTTAATGGAGAAACCCCTTTTTTACCTTCTTTTGTGCCGGGCAACTCCATTCGCAAGACTTTATCGGCTACGCTGTCCGCCTCCTGTTCATAAGCATCTCCCGACTTGTTAACGATGAGCTTCGGTTGTGCTCCCGCAAAAATACCTTTTATACACTCCCAGATGACTCCGCCTGCACGTTTGATCCATTCCCAGGCTGCAAGCAAAGCCCTGCCGATAGCGCGGGCAATACGCTTGATCCACTCCCAGGCCGCCAGAAGCCCTCTCCCGATAGCACGGCCGACTTCCTTGATCCACTCCCAGGCTGCCAGGAGCCCTCTGCCAATGGCACGGCCGATACTTTTGACCCACTCCCAGGCCGCCAGAATGCCCCTGCCGATGGAACGGCCGATATCTTTAATCCACTCCCAGGCTGCCAGGATTCCCCTGCCGATTGAGCGGCCGATACCTCTGATCCAATTCCAGGCCGAGAGAATTCCCCTGCCGATGGAACGGCCCACACCCCTGATCCAGCCCCAGGCGGACAACACGCCTCTACCGATAGAACGACCCACACCCCGAATCCAGCCCCAGGCGGATGACGCTCCTCTGCCGATAGTGCGCCCCACACTTCTAACCCCGCTCCATACAGCTCTCCCCACCGATGCAGCGCCTTCCCAGAGGTCGCCAAAAAAACCGCACTGCACGTCAGGCGCAGCAGAATCTTTTCCGGCAACCTGCCCTTTATTATCCGGCTTGGACTGTAAAGTTGCCGCTCCTCCCTGCTGCACAACATGGGTCAATTCATGACCCATGAGCCGTTTGCCCTGCGTTGATCCCGGATCATACCGTCCTTCTCCGAAATAAACATCTTTCCCGACAGTAAATGCCTGCGCGCCAAGCTGTCTTGACAATTGGCCCGCATCGGAACCGGTATGTATGCGCACATTACTGAAATCAGCCCCGAAACGGGGCTCGAAGAATGAGCGGTCCGACTCGGGAAGCGGTCTCCCGCCCCCTTTTGTGGCGTTGATCCCCCCTTCAACAGACGACGCCACTTCAGATGCGCCACCTCCATTTTCGCTGGCCTGGACAGGTTCTTCCTCTTCAGGCTGACGCTGAACGGCATCATTTTCTTCCTCAGACTGCCGCTGGAGAAGCTTTCCCTGCAGGGGCTCTTCCTCTTCCGACTGCTTTTGAACTTCCTTTTCTTCAGGCTGCCTTCTGACAAGAGGCGTTATTTCTGCGGCAAGGGGTTTTGTCTGCAATGCTTCTTCGTTCCCGCACGGAGAACCTTCGCCAAGGGGTCAGGTCGGTTTGGGCCGTATCTGCGGCCCCGGCATACTCATAACCCGCTCGGATACGCTGTCCGCTTCCTGTTCGTATTTGTCATCCCGCCGGCCGATGGTCAGTTTGGCCTGTACCCCGGACCTCTGTATAAGCGTGGAAAGCTGTGCTGTTTTGGCGCCGGCCTTCGGATTAACAGGCGGACCGCAGGAATTAGCGGGGCTGCGGGACGAAATAATCCTCCTGAGCGCATCGGCGTCATTATCAGCTTTTCGCTGAAGTTGTATTGTGGCGCCATCTGACTGCTGCCGTGCCGCAGCAGTCGTGGATGAGCCTTTATGAGCAGCTTTTGCCAGAGCTTTCATAAATCATCCCCAATTAATTGATTGACTATTCCCCTCAATATTCCACATAAACGGCATGCCCTTCCTCAACCATCAGGTCATTGACGTTTATCCACCCTCCATTCCCGTCGGGCAGTATAATTTCAGCCAGATAACGGCCATACTTCCCTTTTTTATCCTTAACGGTCTTGATCAATATCTCCTTTTCGCCGATGCGGCTAATCAAAAAATCCCGCGAGAGCAAACCCGCCGGTCTCTCAGCGCCCCTGATCTCAGGTGCATTAATCCTGCTGAACCTGAGTTTTTCGCCATGCACCCATGTGCCGAGCCCCAGATCTATGTCGACAGTGCAGGTATCCCCGTCATAAACGGAACATACCAGCGCCCGGTAATAATAAAGATTCTCTTCCACTTCCTCCCCCTTATCATAAATTTGTTATTTACCCGTCTTCTGCATCAACAGGCACATCATAATCCACTGAAAGGCGCTGAACCAGGCAATGACCAGCGCCGTAAAAAAATAGTCGGGCAGCCACCAGAATTCGAAGAGCCTGGGCCTGTAAAAAGCCACCAGCACGAAGGCCGCCCAGTGGCCGAAACAGTACCCGCAGGAAAACATCTCTCCCAAAAAAGAACTCTTCCCCTTTAGCCACTCTCTAAAGGGCAGAAACAACTTTGCTTCGGCGACGGTAAAGGAGAGGCAAGCGTTCACAAAAGAAAGATAAATTATCTTCTCCATTGCACCCTGGCTAACAGCCGCCGCTGCAGTGGGCCACCGGCCTCAGCATGTACTTTTTTATCCATATATTCATAATCCTGTACTCCTCTTTTAATGTCGGCCAACGAGACAGTTAACTAACCGTCAGGCTTCCTCTGGTATGCAATTTAACTCTCAACCCGACGGGGGTACCTTTATTAATACCGCCGGTTGATAAACGCAACTTGTGTTTTCCGGCTTTAAGGGTAAATGTAAAGGTATGTGTTTTCCCCGGTATCCGTTTATACTGTCCACCTCCTTTACTGCCGGCTTTTACTTTTTTTGTGGTGCTCTTATCCAGGATAATGGGAAAGTGTGAGGGGCCTGAAATATGATGAGCGTCCCCTTCCCATTCGCCGGAAATTTTAACTTTCACCTTTTTACAACTATCGGTTGTATAAAAAACAACATCAACATAATTAAAAAAAGAGGCCCTCAGGCTATGAACGCCTGCACAGCTTTTCCCGCCTTTCATCTGCACCGTATCGGCAGACCTGTTTATTTTTCTGCTCTGCTGCAATACATGGGTCAATTCATGGGCGAGAAGGCGTTTGCCGCCGCTTGTTTCCGGCGAATAGTAACCGGAACCGAATACAATATCCTTTCCCTTTGTAAAGGCTTTGGCATTAATAGCCTTTGCCAAACCGGCGGCCCTGGAATCAAGATGAATTCTTACGCCTCTGAAATCAGCGCCGAAGCGGGGCTCAAAAAATTTGCGTGTCGATTCCGGCAGGGGCCGGCCGCCGCCTTTTATGGCCTTAATGCCGCTTTCGGCAGAAGAAGAGAGGGCCCGGCTATTTTGCCCTCTTTCCTTTGCCTGAACTTCTTTTTCCTCTTCTTCGGGCTGCTGCTGAACCCCCTCCTCTTCTTCTTCGGGCCGGCGTTGAAGAAACTTTGCCTGAGCAGGTTCTTCCTCTTCTCCGGGCCGGCGCTGAAGCATCTTTGCCTGGACGGGCTCTTCTTCCTCTTTCTCCGGTGCCTCTACCTCACGCTGAAGCTGGTCCGCCTGCGCTTCCTCTTTTTCTTCCTCCTCCGGCTGACGTTGCGTCAACGGCGTAATCTGTTCCGCAAGCGCTTTGCCATGGACTTCCTCCTCTTTATCTTCCGCCTCCCTGCTGACCTGAGGGTCGGCTATCGCCATTACCCGGTCGGCCACACTGTCGGCTTCCCGCTCATATTTGCCGCCAGGCGTTCCTACCTTCAGCTTCGGCTGAACAGGGGAGGTCTCTATCAGACTGCTGAGTTGCGAAACCTGCGAATCGGCCTTTCTCTGCATCATCCCACTTTCACCGGCGCTTTGATCTCCCGGCTGATTTGAAGATTGTCTTTTTCTGCGCCTGCGGCCTCTTGTCCTCATAAGCTTCCCCCTCCCTTCAAGACGTTTTCCCCTCTTTTTGCAGTTCCTTTCGGATACCTTCTTTTATGTCACTCAGAAATACAGCGCCCTTATTCCCTTTCAGCATCATCAGCGCGGCGTAGCGCACCACGTTCATAATGGCCCCTCCCGAGAGTTCATAGTCAGCCGCAATTTGTGATAGATTGACATTATCTGAAAAATTAATTTTTTCCGGGAAGGCATTATTCCAAAGCAGGCTTCGCTCTTTCTGTCCGGGCATGGGAAAGTGGATGATGGACTGGAATCTTCGTGAAAAGGCTTCATCAATGTTTGATTTGAGGTTCGAGGCCAGAATAACCACCCCCTCATAATCTTCTACCCGCTGAAGCAGGTAGGAAACCTCCTGATTGGCAAAACGGTCATGAGCGTCATTGATGTTGGTGCGTTTCCCGAAAAGGGCGTCGGCCTCATCAAAAAAGAGCACCCAGTTTTTATGTTCGGCCTTGCTGAAAACCTTTTCGAGATTTTTTTCCGTTTCTCCGATATATTTTGAAACAACCATGGAAAGATCGATGCAGTAAACTTCCAGCCCCGTAGCCTTTCCAAGGAGTGAAGCCGTAAAGGTCTTTCCCGTCCCCGGAGGGCCATAAAAGAGACATCGATATCCAGGCTTGATCTTTCGCCGCAGATCAAGTTCATCGAGCAATATATGGCCATACTCTATCCATGCCCTGATCTCAAGGACTCTCTCCATGGTATAGTGATCAAGCACGAGATCACTCCAGTCAAGCCCGGTCTCAATCTTTTTTGCCGGAAACCCGGCGCTGAATATGGGCTTGCGAATAGTTCCCGTCGTCGTCAGGTCGATAACCTCCCTGGAAAGCGTAAGGGTTCCGCTTAGCTCAGGCTCATGGGCAAGATTGCCGCTCAGTTTCAAAATATCATGTTTGGCAAAAAAGTGGTCGGCTTCGAAGAGCCTGGAAAAAGTAAGCCGCTTTTCCAGATCATCTCCGGCAAGAATAAAAAGGGCCGTTTCCCCCGTCGGCACAAAGGCATTGAGAGACTGGTCGTTTCTCCCTCCAAATTCTGTAAATACCCGTGAGTTTGCTGCATTTTTTGTAAAAAAAAGATCAAGCAGCTGCGGTTTGATGTGCGGAACCAGGCTTAGAATAAAAACAACCCGCTCGGCAAAGGTCATATTGTAATGAGTAATAAAATATCCGTAAACAGACTCGCCTCCGTCCAGGCCCGGCGGCATAATGTCAAATATATCATCATGGTCGAAGTCATGCCCGAAATGAAGTTTGATGCGCCCATCGAGCACTTTGAAAAACCAGTTCAGCTCATCTTCCAGAATGCAGGCGCTTGTAACCGGTGGACCGGTTACCACTCTACGCTGAGTATTTTCTTCATCCACGGCAAGGTTACTGTTGATATTCCCCATGGTAAACGCTCCATTAATATGTCGTAGGTTTTCCCTTCGACCTTCAAATGCCAGTTCTTTTCCTTCTCGGTAAGCGCCCCTTCTCTTTGCAGAAAGGATGTCCTCAAACCATCAACAGAGGTATTTCCCAATGCCTGCCAGTGACCGACAAGGGCCTTTAACAGCGCTTCCGATTCAGACTTTTCTTTTTTCCTCAAAGGGACCTTTCTCTCAAGCGGCTTTGACAGGTCCCATCCGCAAAGCAATTTATTGAGGGGCAGAAAATACTCCGGGCCCTGCTCCTCCCCCGTGGCAAGATATTGAAGCAGATGTATGGCCCGCATAGCGGAAGAATGATCGACAAAGCAGTCATCTTTTAAGAGATCGAGATGCCTGAAAAAGCGGGTCATGTAGGGCCAGAGAATGACAAGTCCGGCATTTTCAATGTATATGTCATCAGCAAGGGGTTCTCTTTCCCATGGTTCTCTCCCCCGGGCGTAACTTTCAAAATGCTCACCCCCCTGAGAAAAAGGCCCAGGCATCCTCTCTTTATCCCTGCTCGGGCCCGCTATCTCCCGGTGGAGGCCACCGCTCTCTTTCTCAAGCCCTCCTCCAGTGCCATCCTTTTGCCTTCGCTCTTCAACTGCTCTTCGCCCCGCTTCAGAAAAAGTTTTTTTCGCACTGACAGAAAGATCATTCTCCTCAAATTCATTTATGGCAATCCTCCCTCCGGGGCCGCTTCTTCCTCTCCCCTGGCGGGCAATGCGAACGCCATCTTTCGTAAAAACCGCCGCTCCCTCCTCCGGCAACGGTCTGCCCGCTTCATCCCCCTGGAAATCAGAAGTTTTTTCAACCCTCCCCTTTGCTCCCTTGTCTCCGGCAGGATCTGCTTTTCCGGAAGCAGCGTCGTCCCCACTGAATTGGGGCGCATCCTTTTCCTCTCTGCCCTTATTTTTTTTACGATTATCCCGATCATCTTTATCACCACCGCGCATATCCTTGATGAATATCCCGTCATCACTGAACCGGGCAAGCAAATGGGGAAGCCGGCTCTGAAAGGCAAGCCCCCTTTTTTTTAAGTTTCCCAGTTCATCGGCAAAAAGTAAAGCCGCCCTTTTGAAATCCATCCCGCTTGTACGGGAAAAGGCTTGAACAATGGATGCAGCCATCTCTTTTTCGCTAAAAGACGCTCCACCATTAAAAAGGAGCTGATCCAACATGGCGCCCCGCATCACAGATCGAATTTGAGGCCGGGAAAGGGGCGCAAGCTTTGCCTTATTGGCCATGGACAGCATATCCGTCATAAAACCGGCAAGCCACCCCGACGCATGGGGTTTTAGTATTTGGGAAACCCTTAAAAACAGCTCGTCTGTAAACTGGTAAAGAAAGCGCTTTCCGGCATTTTGACGGGACAGCTCTTTTGCAATAAGTGATTTGAGTTCCGGCGCCGGCTCTTCGAGTAATGTGAGAAATACCTTCTCCAGATCTCCCATACTCATCTTTTCCGCCCACCAGGGGAAGGTTCCACTTCTCAGGAAATGACTGATCAACGCCAGGTTGTATCTTTCCTGCGTCATCACTTCGTCATCCCGCCCCCCTTCTCCCGGGTCATAATTGACGGGAGCCGGGGACGCGCCTGTTGCCGGGGAAAGGCCCCTTTTTTCCTCACTCCCTTGCAAGTGCTGCTCACTTAACCGGGCCTGCCCAAGCCTGTCGGAAAGCGCTTCATAAAAAAGCGTCCTTATCTTCCCCTTAAAGGCTTCTTCCATATTCAGCAGGGGGATTCTACCGATATCGATCTCCAGCTTATCGATAAAAATATGCTCATCCCTGCCGACCAGCATTCCACAGATATCATCGAGAATCGGGACGGTATCGCTTGTGTAGAAAGCGCTGAGCCGGTTCTGGATCTGCCACGCTTCATCCTGACGGGCAATACGGATATGCAGTACCTGCTTTTTTATGATGTGTTTATGATGGGCCGTCATTTTTTATCAATCACCCTCTTTCCGGTTTAAGTTGAAAGCCGTTAATTAAGGACAGAGTCACCGGGGGCGTAAAGATCAGGACCCTCTATTTCACAGGTTTCCATAAATAAACCCTTAATTTTCAAATATCTTTTCACGCTGCCTTCCCACCTTATCCCGGCAGACGGCAATACGCCCGCCGGGGTCCCGGTTTTTTTACATCAATAATTTAATGTTCTTATTGAGCACTTTTTTCTCCGGGTTTTCGGTGACAATAGCAGTCATATTCTCCGTAACCACCGCTTTGTCCTCTGCATCAAGCCTGCTGATGCTCTCTTTCAGGCCCGTGGCAATATATTCGGAAGTCCCGTCCGTCGCTTTCAGATCTTTATCTTCAGCCCCCAACGTTCTTAAATAGCCGCTCAGACTGGAATTCATTAATTCAAGGTTTAGCTCTCTCTTCTTCGTCAATTCGGGCGTTGCGCCCGAGACCTCAATTGCTTTGCTGATATCTGTCGCATTGTCGACAAGGGCGTCGAATACCCCGGCAAACTCCCTGGTTATTGCCGTGTTTTCACTGCCGGCCATAAAATTATCGGGATTTGCTTCATATTTATTATTCACATCGTCAAAAAAGGTTCCAACCGATTCAACGTTATATTTTAGTCTGGGATCAGAAGGAATAATATCCACATACTTTCCTTCAATAGCGACAAGGTCCCTCTCAGGGATCGTAAAAATCTTTTTGGACACAAGCGCTATCGTCCCTTCGCATTCTGCTCCGGTCCTTGTGTCTATGCCCGTATAGGTAAAGGAGAAAGAGGTAAAGGGTTTCAGCCATGCAATATGGATACTCTTCTCGCTTCTCCGATTTATTTTGAATTCAGCCAAAGTTAAATTTTCAACACCTGTCACCTTTACATGGTCTGTTTCCGGCTTTGCGCTGAAATCGACAACAAACTCACCGGCTTCGGTGCCGTTAACTGCATAGCTCAGGTCCGGCATCTCACATGAGGGAGGAGCAACCTCGCCCCCTTCACTGAGAACAACAACCTTCACATGGCAGGACCGTCTATAACCCTTTTCCTTTTGATCGATTCGGTAACCGAAGGAATCTCTCCCCGCAAAGCCTCCCGGCGGCACATAGTAGATAATGCCCTCTTTAACGGTTGCCGTCCCTTTCTTTTCCGTCACGATTTGAGCCGACACTTTCTCAATGTCCGTTGTAAAGAGCTTTAAATCGGCTTTCATCTCCTTTTCCAGGTCATTGAGCACATAAATTTCAGCACTTTTGTCTTGATGAACAACCTCCAGGCATTCGCAGCAGTAGACAATAAGGGTAACTTCCGCTTCCGATTCTTCTTTGCGGCCCTCATCAACCAATCTGTACTTAAAGCTGTCCTTACCTTCCCTGACAGGCACATATTTTATTTTTTTATCTTCAATGGTTAATTTTGCACCCAAATAGGACGTATCACCCGGCAGAATAAGCGCCGTTTTCTCGTAGATCCTGTCATTGGCCAGCACATCGATAAGGACAGGCGTCATCCTCTCTGTCGCCGCAAGATCATCTGCCGCCTTGATATGCTTTTCATATTTCTCTCTCACCAGGACCGTCACCGTTGCAGAGCTTTCCAGTTCGGCTTCATTACGGATAGTGTAGGCAAAGGTATCGATTCCCGTAAAATCCTTGGGCGGTTTATAACTAAAAATATTATTTTTTCCTTTTAACTTAACCGTTCCTCCCTTGTCTGTACCCCCTTCTTCTTTCGGGTAGTCAACAATAACGATCTTATCGTTAGCAAGGGAGTAATCATTTCCCGGACCAACTATTTCTACCGTGGCTCCCCGGACGGTTTCGGCATAGTCATCTGTAGCCACCGGCGGCAGTTTCAATGATTCATCACAGAGCGGCACATGGCAGCAGCAATCAATTTTATAGGGCAGGCTGAAGTCGGCAACAACTATATAGTCGCCGCCCCCTTCTTTATGGCAAAGGAGAATGTACGTTCCACCTTCATTAACAGGCTCATGTTCCAGACCGGGATATTCTTCAACAAAATTCCTGAAAATGAAGGGATGATGATTTTTCAGATATTCCGTCCGCTGAGTATAAGTGTAATAAAGGGTCAGCAGCTTTACATAAAGACAGTTGCCCGTAAAGGTTTCCAATGTAATACGCCCTTGTCCAAGCAAGCTTTGCCACCGTTGAACTTCATCGATAGAAGCAACGTCGCTCCTTTCATAAATCAATTTATTCAAATAATCTTCAAGGTAAAGCTTTTCAACAATAAGCGCCAAAAGCAGCGCTTTGTAAGCATCCCCGAAACCGGTAAAATCAAAGTCCTCCATACATTGGGGGAGCAACGCGTCCATTGCGCCGGCAAGCTTTTTAATTTGGGCGATATCCCTGCTCTTTTCATAGTCTCCATCAATGTCTTTAAGAAACTGCTCATAACGGGACAGTACCTCTGCCGACAGGCAAAGCAGCACACTTCTTAACTCCAGATAGTCGGCCTGCAGATCATGCCACATGCAGATATGAGGCATACCGCTTGTAAATGCGTCATTGCCGAGAGTCAATACGATCACGTCAAAGGAAAGGTTCTTCGTCTTTATTATTTCATT
>JAOUBX010000103.1 GCA_029860075.1 Deltaproteobacteria bacterium
AAGAACATTCAGCCCCTTCGAAAGATATAAATTACTCCCACCCTTTACCGTAATGGTATCGTAAGTCCCCCCCGGCATAGGCGTTACCTTCGTATGCTCAACACCATCATTATTTACGATAATAGAGCCATTCGTACTGTCGGTGGCCTTCAGGTAAATCGTACCAGCCCCGCCGTTGCGGTAATAATAATTGCTGTTGTTCCAATAATAAATACTCTTCCCACCATAGGCCTGTACATTGCTCTCGGGCAGTGTCATTGTGTCATAGTAAAGAGCTACTCGGCCACCGCCGCCTGCACCATCATTGCTTGATGCGCCGTTTGATGTTATGAGACCGCTTCCGCTTATCGTTCCCGCATCTACACGGATGCCGCCGCCGCTGCCGCCGCCATAATATTTCCCATCACTTCCTCCTCCGGTACCATCCGCATAGATACCGCCATCAAGCGTTAGTGTGCCTACCTTGATTCGAACCAGTCCGCCGCCGTTGCCGCCTTTTTGAGAGGAGTAAGGACCGCCGCCACCGCCGCTACCAACATTATTAGGATCGACTGGATCACCATAGACGCTATTTACGCGATGGTAGTAGTACCTCCCGCCGTAACCACCGTAACTCCCTCCCTCGCTCTCCGAGCTGCCTGTTAAATTCCCGAGGGTTCGGCCAACTTTGTTGCCGCTCACCCACCCGCCAAGATAACCCTTCCCAGTTACGTCAATCTTGCTGCCTGTCTCAATATAGAGTTCCCCTGCCACCTCTATCTCCATCGATGATACCCCGGTTGCAGAAGCACCAAGAACAGTTATAATAGAACTACCGGTCAGGCTTAAGCTGTTGAAATAGGCATGACCTTCAATCCTGATGGTCTTGCCGCCGGATAGGGTAAAGTCCGTCCCATAAAGATCATCTTTATTTGTCGGATCAGTACCAAGCACATTCAATTCATCAGCTTCTATAACACCATCGCCGTCTGTATCCGCTGTACAAGGATTTGTCAGGTAGTTATTTGATGCGCCCGTCGTTACTTCGAACAAGTTGGTCCAGCCATCGCGGTCACCATCACGACTGCCGTCATTAGTACTGCCGTTCGTCATGCTGTTTGTGGGGTTAAGATTCAAACAGAACTCCCATTTAGTGGAAAGACCATCACCGTCATGATCTTCATCCACATCCGTTATTCCGTCATTATCTTCATCAGCCTGAACAGGATTCAAACCATAGGTAACTTCCCATTTATCAGGCAGGCCATCTGTATCACTGTCCGTTGAATTAGGATCGGTGCTATGAATCGTAACCTCATCATAGTCATTCAGTCCATCGCCATCACCATCAGCGCTAAGTGGGTCGGTATGATAAGTGAACACTTCATCAAAATCATTAAGTCCGTCACCGTCGCTGTCAGGGTTCAAAGGATCGGTGCCGTAGATAACTTCTTCTTCATTACCGAGCCCGTCACCGTCGGCATCGACAATCTGCCCATCCGTACTTCCCTGGAGTACTTCATGAGATATAAGACTGTCTACATTACTGAAATGTGTCGCCTTCAGCCAACCGGCGGAACGGGCTATTTTTGATATACGAACTTCATCGATAACACCAGAGAAGTTATGGAAGCCCGTCGTAACACCATCATCTCCAATCTCAAAGCCAGTACCTGAAGATATAGTGTTCGTAAGAATTGAACTATTGATGTAAGGCAATTCATTATCCACATGGATTCGTAATTCAGAATTTTGAATAAAAACACCTGCAACGTAGTGATTTACTCCATCATTGACAGTGACGGGATGTTCTTCACCCCAGTATGGTGTCACATTATCATCAATGAAGAAGCGAACTTTACCGGGATTGTTGAGTCTGAGCCCCAGGTGATTGCCATCAATGTAATTATAATTAGAAATGATTCCTGTATTATTTCCACCATCGGTTACAGGATTATGGGTTGTCTTAATAATGGCTTCAAGGGTAGCTTCACTATAAGCCGGTTTAAGGCCTGTTTCGATCTTATCATCTTCTCCATCAAAATCAGTTGCCTTGCCAACAAGGCCACTAACAAGGTCATTTGTACTCATGCCACCCTGAGTCGCACCATGCTTTAAGTTTCTCGTTGAATCCAGTATCTGTGGTGCCGTCCCGGAGGGATCCTGAGCCATATGGTAAACTGCGGCAAAGTTACTGTCCCAAACATTTTGTGCGGACGCTTCTCCTGTATCGCCAACAAGACCGGAAATCTTATCAGCATGGTTTACAACAAAGTTATCGAGGCTGGCCCTGGTTTCAACACCACCTCTAAAGTAACCCACAAGAGCCAACCTGACACTTTCAGGGCCAAAGGTATAAGATCTGAAAAGCACCCAGCTTGTTCCATTCCACCTGTAGGTACTGAGTGTGGAATCAGTTCTTGTTATCCTCAATTTTCCTGTTTTTTCGGCAGTGTTATAATAAGGACCAGTTGTCCAGGCACCGTTCAAATAACCGGATGAAACAATGGCTTCAACACCGTTTGGAAAATAATATCGGCGCAAAAACATCCACTCGCCATTGTCTTTACTTATATTCATCCCTATAGAGTGGTGTTCTAATGGCAGATTCCAGATATCCAGTTCGTAGTCAATCTGAATATCGAAGTTACCCTCCAGCTTCCATGTTGAAGATATGGTTGCCCACTTTGTACCATCAGAGTACCAGGTTATTTTGTCATTTTTGGTTATAGCATTTTCACTATTATTAACAATCCACTTTGTAGCATCAAACTCAGTACCGTTGAAATCATCACTCACCTGAACCGCCGTCCTCACATCATTCATGGGATGCAGTTTATCATAGTAAAGATAAAGTACCGTATCCTCAACAGCACTCACAAAAGGCACCTTCACCCAAAGCGTCGCCTCTCTGTTAACAGGGTCCCAATGCTCGATTTCAACAAAGGTCTGCGTCACGCCATCATCTGTAGTCACTTCGATACGCTTCCTGTCTTCAGGTAAAGTCAGTTCATCGAAGAGGGCCGTCACGTCGGCGCCGGTAATACCTGAAGCGCCCCCCAGTTTGACAAGGACAGGGAAATCAACCATATCTTCATCGATCCTTGTATGATCGATGGTGAGCTTGATACGGTTGTTCCAGCGGATGGTGTTGATCTTCTTTGTCGTGAAGGTAGAAACATAGTCAGCAGCCATGGCATTGCCGCCGACGTCGGTAATACCGGCCTTGACGGTAACCGTGTAGACCGTATTGTACTGCAGCCTCAAGGCCGGTTTAAAGGTAAGCTGCTCATCGCCATTGCTGAAGATCAATTCACCTGCTTCCACTCCTCTTGCAGAGGAAACGACCAAATGGTCAGCCGTCACGCTCGCCCTGTCAAGGGCTTCGCTGAAATTAACGTCAATGGCAATATCCGCCGCCAGATCAATGCTGCCGTCGGCAGGTGATAGGTTGAGAACAACGGGCGCCGTGGCGTCTGTCGTAAAGCGGCTCACAAAGCTGTCTGTCATAGGATTACCGGCCTTATCAGTAACAGACGTATCTACAGTCAGCCTGTAGGTTGTCGATCCATTAAGCAGAGAAGCCGGTACAAATGTCACTGTCACTTCATCAGCCATTAGGGCCACGCTGCCTGTTACCACCACATTCGTCGCATCATTGACAAGCGTAACAGAGGCCGCAGTTACCGTTGGCTCTGACAGAGGCTCGCTGAAAACAATAGTCAGTGAATCGGTGACGGAAACCTCCGTTGCGTTGTCCGCAGGAGATACGCTTACTACCGTGGCGGGTGTACTGTCCGTCGTAAAGCTGAATTCATAGGGAACTTCAATATTGATTCCGGCATCGTCCTCTATGGTATCGGAAACAGTTACCACGTATTGTGTCGCATGCGCCAGTACAGCAGCGGGAGCAAAAGTCACTGTCCGCCTGTCACCTGAAAAACTTATGGCCCCGGCGAGCGGTTCATTCGTATAACCGTTTCTGACAATAAGGGAGGACTCATTGACTGTGGAAGCCTTGAGCGGCTCGCTAAAAATGAGCGTTACCGCCCTATCAACGGCAATGTTAGTCGTTCCCGCGCCAGGCGATGAACTGATCAGCGTCGGCGCCGTGCTGTCCGTCGTAAAATGCAGTTCATAGGGAACAGCCAGTGTATTCCCCGCATCGTCAGAGACGGTATCTCCTATGACGAGCTTATAAGAGGCAGCGGCTGCAAGTGACGAAGAGAGGCCGAAAAGGACCGACTTCCTGTCCGTGGACAGGCTTACCGTTCCCCCGACAAGGCTGTTTGTTCCGTCATCGGTGAAAAGTTTCACCGAATCGGCAGTAACCGTCGATGCTTTGAGCGTTTCATCAAAATTAACTTGCAAGCCCGAATTAACACCTATATTGACGGCATTATCTGCCGGAGAACTGGAAACTGCCTGAGGCGGCACAAGATCGGCAACATATATTCTCTTGCTAACACCCCTTGAATTGCCTTTCACATCCCTTACGGTGCAGGACAGGTATATACTGCTGTGAGGTTCTGCATCGGCCCTGACCTGAAAGGTGAATATTTCAAAAACGGACCCTGGAGGCGCATCTTTTACCACATTCAATGATCCTGTGGCGGCTCCCGATGCGCTGCACTGAACACCGGCAATGGCATCGTTATCACTTGCCCTTAAAACAGCCGTGCCCTCTTCTCCCGGTTTGAACCTGACCGTCTCTCCGGAACTTGAAAGCGAGGCCTGCGGACTGATCGAGTCATTGGAAAGAAGCGTTAAATTAAAGGGAATACTTTCACTGCCCATGGAATCGACTGCAATGGCTGTAAGCGTTATTTCACTGCCATGGGGAAGCACCTTTGGAATAACCATTCTAAAGTAGGCAGAAAAGGTTTTGTCTCCCGCCACGGTTTTTGTCTCCGTCAATGAAACCGCTCCCGATGCAGTAAAGGTCACTGCCGAAAGGGCAACATCATCGGCTGCCGCAACCTGGACATTGTATTGACTGTTCTGGTATAGCGAACTGCCTGCGGCAGGATAGGTGATCTCAACAGAAGGCGGCATATTGGGGTTCACATCAAAAGTGAGCATCTTTTCAACACTCCTGTTTCCTGCCTTGTCCTGCGCAACGGCTGTTACCGTAAGGGTCCCTTCCGTTTCAAGAGAAAGGGTTAAAGTGTAGGGCGCCGTCCCATCGGTACCGAGGAGTTCGCCATCGACAAAGAAATCGACGAGCGCTGTATCATCTCCATTAACTTGCGCCGTAACATTTACAGAACTGCCTAATATAGGCGTCGCACCGCCGGCCAGGGATAAAGAGGTTATGACAGGAGGAATCGAATCGATGGTATTAAAGGATGACAAATGGGAACCGCTCATCACATTGCCGGAAACATCCCTGACGCCGGAAACAATAAGCGTATAAGCCGTATTTGTCGCCAGCGGCGCCAGCGGAGTAAGAACCACTGTCCTGTTGACGTTGGTAAGGACAACATTTGCCCCCACAACACCGGTATTCGAAAGCAGACTTATTCCACCGAGATAGGCGGGATCAATGCTTTCTGTAAAAGCAATACGAATGGTGCCGGCCGGCGCAATCTCAATAGCGCCGTCAGCAGGAGAAACGGATGATACGACAGGAGCAGAATTGTCGAGTGTGGTGAAGGTCGACCTGTATGTCGTCGGAAGCGGCCTTCCAACACGGTCCTTGACGCCTGTTGTAACAATAACGGTATAAGCGGTTTCTCCATCAAGAGAAGTTGCAGGTGTGATAATAACACTCTTCCTGTCCGCTGCCGGTGTTAAAGAGGAAGGAATCTTCCGGCTGCCTTTATTGATGTAAATAGTTGACGCCGTTACCGTTCCCAAATCGAAAGGTTCATTAAATATAACTTCAATCTGCTGGTTTACAGGAATGTTCATCGTTCCTGATACAGGGTTGATGGAAAGTAATCTGATAGGCTTGTCATTGAGAACAAGGGCGCCCGTATCCTGTACCTTTCCATTATCACCAGCCCCAAGAGAGTTACTATACTTGGCAATGGCCGTTGCTGAACCATTTTCCGCATAAATTTCATAACTGCAGGGGAGAGGCAGGTTTCCGAAGTTAAATATGCCGTCGGCGCCCGTTGCCAGGGTAAAGTTTTTACTGCAACCGGTAAAAACGACGCCCACCCCTTCAGCAGGCGTGGTCCCGTCAGGAAGAAGGATAATACCCGTCACTGCGGCAATGGGGCCGAAGGTCATGTTAATAGTAACCACTTCTCCTTCGGAATTGACCGTACCCGAGGCGGATGAGCCCGTAGATAGCGTTGAATGAGTAGCGGAGAGATTCAGGTTGCCGACAGGAATTCCCCCGAAACTGTAATGCCCGCTTACATTGGTATAAGTCGTATAAGAAACTCCGGAACCACTAATTCTTACACTTGCCCCCTCAAGCAGTATGCCTTCATTATCATAAACAGTCCCTTCAACGGCACCGACTCCCCTGAGAATGATATCACCGGAAACATCATCACCGTCATTCTCGATACTTATATTTTTACCCGCTTTACGGTTTGTTCCCAGTTCATAGGCGCTCAAGGTGTAAGTCTTCTCTGCAGGCAGATTGGTATAGGAGAAGCTTCCCGTCAAACCATCTATCGTTGTCTCGCCTGCCCCGGACAAACGCACCTTGCCATTTAAAACAGGAGTTACCCCGTCAGGCATATAAACGGTACCGCTAATCGAACCTGTGGGCGGAATGTTTACCCGGACAGAAAGAACCTCACTTTCATAACTGATTTTTCCAGTCACTTTACCCACCAGTTTGTTCGTCGGGTCTGTGGCCCGGATGGTAAAAGACCCGGCAGGAACACCGGCAAAAATAAAGCTGCCGTCAGGGCCCGTTACGGAATTATAGCTGTATCCCCCGGCGCTAATGGAAACACGGGCATTGGGAATGGTTTCCGTGCTGCCGTAATTAAGCACAAAGCCCTCAACCGTTCCAATGGGTGTAATACGGACCGTCGAGTCTGCAATGTCACCATCAAAATTCAGCCTTCCGCTTCCACCACCCCATCTTTCGCTGATGGGATCAAAGCCGCTAAGAGAATAGCTGCCCATTGGAATATGCTCCATAACAAAACGCCCTGTATCATCGGGCCCTGAAGATGACATGGCATAGGCCATGGTCTTTCCATTCTGAATAAGCTTGATCTGGCCGCCCGCAATGGGAGTCAAACCGTCAGCTTTATAGAAAGTACCCCTGACTATTCCCGATGCGGCGAGAGTAATATTGACAATGACATTTTCCCCATCTTTGGAGATGATCCCTTCGGCGCGCCCTCCGAGTCCATTGTCTCCCATTGCCGAAATGCTGTATTTGCCTTCAGTAAGATTGACTGCCCATACGGAACCATTCCCATCGGCCGTAAGACCGGCTTCATCATTCGGATAATCAACGCCTTGAATGGTTACCGCCGTACCGGGAGCAATACTGCCATCGGCATTAAAGACATTAACCCTTATCGATCCCTTACCGAGCAGGGTTATGTTGACAGGCACATCGAGACCGGACCGGACATAAACATTCCCCTGCCATTTAAGCCGGGAGACCGTCTCAAGAGCAGTCAGGGCATACCGGCCCTGGGGAATAATGGGGCGGAACTCATAGCTGCCGTTATCACCTGTTGTTACCTTTATATTTTCCCAGGAGAGAGACACCTCAACATCAGCGCCGACAGGACTTCCGTCAGGCCAGAAAACCCGGCCCGATACGGACCCCGGCTGGTTGACAACCGTTCCATCTGCCTGCACTTCACCCTTCAGGGGCAGATCGACGTGAACAACCTGTCCCTGGCTGCTGATGGCGCCACTCTCAGATACCGGAGTGGGTCTGAATACATTGTAAGACTTTACAGTAAAGTTACCCTTATAGATATTGGTAAACGCAAAGGCGCCCGTTACAGGATCACTATCTGCGTGATCTGCTTTATCAGAAAAAACAAGCCATCCTGTAGCGTCGGGTTTCATGGAATTCAAATAAACGTCTGCACCGGTAGTCGTCTTATCTGCAAAATTATCATAGGTAATGCCTTTAACCGTTCCCACAGGAAAAGGCCGCAAATCAATAGTTCCAACCTGTGTGTCGTACCAGAGGCGCACCGTCCCGTTACAGAGCCCATTAGCTCCCACAACGGCAAACCGGTAGTTTCCAAGCCCTAAATTCAGTATTTCAAAAACACCGGCGGCGTCGGCATTGTACTCTGTATAACGCCCCGAATCGATAATATGCCTTACCTTGGCAAAGGACCATGGCGTTCCATCGCGCTTATATACAGTCCCTCTGATACTTGCGCTTTCCATAGTCTTGCCGGGAATATAAAGATAAATTTGAGCCGCCTCTGCAGGCGTCAGCAGGCTGACCGTTCCCGACGCCACCCGTTTGTTAAAATCATAAGGATCAATTGCTTCAACGAATATATTGCCCATGGGAAGCCCTTCAAAGCTGAACGCTCCCGATGCGTCTGTCTGCGTCATCTTCAGGGTACCACCTGTTCGGGCTGTAATATAAATACCTTCCAGAGGGCTTGAATCCTCGGTGCGGGTGACACTGCCGTTAAGGCGCCCCGTGCCGGTGAGAACGATATTGGCAGAGGTCGTGGCGCCGTCACTGATAATTGCCCTGACTGTGCTTTTTTCTCCCGTTTCGTAATCACTGGCCTTTATGGTGACGCTTCCCGTATATACGCCGGTAAAGGCAAAACTCCCGTCTTCCCCGGAGTACATCCAGTTAGTGTACTTTTCACCAAAGATTTCAACAACAATCCCTTTTCTCGGCATTCCATCATGACCGATCACTTTACCGCTCACATCTCCCGCAGTAAAATCAGCAACCCGGTAAATAGTTACATCTTGCGTAGACTCCCCGCCATCGTCGGCAATGATCCCCATAACGGTTCCTTGAGATAAAAGGGCCTGGTTCACAGCATTGATGCTGTAAGCGCCGGCGCTGAGACGGGAAAAAGAGAAAGCTCCCGTTCCATCGCTGCGGGTTTTGTAAGACCGTTTGTCGTTGAGGGTCTTAATAACGACATCAGCGCCGGAGACGGGATTTCCGTTCTCATCATAAACAACGCCCGTTACACTTCCCCTGGCCTTCATAAATACATTGAGATCGAGCACCTGTTCGTGATAGGCAACACCCTGTGTCAACTGGCCTCTTTCACCCGTCGCAGCATGAGTAACCTCTATCATGAAAGGGCCGCGAGGGTCGTTATTTTGAAGCACATATTCAAACTGGAAACTGCCGTCGGCTGCCGATACCTTTTCACTGAAAATGGCATAGCGCTCTTCCAGACTGAAACCGTCATCAACCCAGACCAGCTGCATCAGCCTTACCGTAGCGCCGGCGACTGGTTCGCCGTTGGCAAGGCGCACATGTCCGTTAACAAGCGCGGCAGGCCCTTCGGCGGTAATCCGAATGGGGAGACTTTCCGGCGCCGTCATTATATTGCCCGCCATATCCTCCAGGTTAGATACGGTAATATCCCTTGCGATAAAAGGCCCTACCCCGTCACGAAGCAGCATAAAGACCATGCGGTCCCCTGGCTGCATGCTCACCTGCTTGACCAGGTTTTCATCAATGAGATAGTTTAACGCCTCCTGGGCCGTCTCTTTCGTAACACTCTCCGAGAAAAGAACTGCCACGTTTCGCCCGTGCTTGTCACCACCGGGCCCGAAATCGGAAACGAGCTGTGTGGCAGCCACGATGGATGGCGGCGAATCGGGTATAGCCAGAGAAATACCGTCAATAATACTGTCTGCCACACCGTCATTATTTTCGTCTATGCTGAATGTATATTCACTGTTTGTGCCGGGCAGAAGCGTTATCCACCCTTTGCTCCCGGCAGGCATGAAGATGCCGGGGAACTTTATCTGCCTTAAAGTCCCTGCCCCATCGGGAAGAACGAGGCCCATATCAAAGGTGGCATCGCCCCAGGCGCTGACATAAGCCCTGTAATCGGCCGAATCGATCTTCGTTACCAGTGTCAGCGTGCCCCGGCTCGTACTGCCTCCGGCAGGAACCATAATAAGCTGGTCACTATAAGGAATTTCTCTCAGGTTCTCATCGGCTGTCAGCCCCCCTGTGCGCATTCCCGCACCGCTGGAAAGCTGCACACCAACAGGCGCGTCACTCGTTATGACGGAAATATGGCCCGGCCGGTAGGATACTTTTTCAGCAAATCCGGCCTGAAAGTCAAGCGCATCTGTTGCCGTTACTTCATCCCTGAAAATATTGGCCAGCGCATAATTCATATTGAGTCCCTGGCCGGAGCGGCGGCGAAGTTCGTCAAATCCGGGATCAGCCTTATCGGACCCGAAGAAATCAAAAGCCAGATCCTCGACGGCCTTAACCGTCGAATCACCGATGAGCACTCTTAAGCCCGCTTCTGAAAGGTTATAAGCCCCGTTGGTAACATATTTTTTCGTAATATAGGTCACGTCAGCCGGCAGCGCCCCTGCCGGCGCCGTGGCCACACTCCAGGCCATCCCCAGCAATCCCACGGCCGAATCGGTAAGATCAGCGGAAAGCCCTTCCGTATAGGGGAGAATAAGTGAATCAGGAGAAAGCGGTATGCCGTCATCATTCACACCGGCACGGAGATTAAAACGCCCACTAATGCTTTCCGATTCAAATGCATTTGCCGTAACAGCGCCCGTGAGCTGGGCGACAAGGCTGTACTTGATCGTCTCCGATGCGCCTGATGGGATGCTTTCTATCAGTTTATCAGGTTCTTCACCCTCTGAAAAAGCCGAACCCGAAAGGGCCCTGGGGTTAAGGTGAAGTGAAACGAGGTTGGCAATGGTCTTGCCTGTATTAGTTACTGTAATATAGAGATCATAACGCTCTCCCGTTCTGACCGTGGCGGGATGACCGAAGGTGAGCGTGAAGTCGGGATTTCTCACCAACACGGCGCCTATGGCCTTACCCTTGATCTGGACAGGTCCCATAGGCAAACCCTCCAGTGTGGCAGTTATATCGAAGTCGAGGCGGTGCGTCCCCTCTTTCAGGCCTTCGATGGTAAAGTCGGCCTGTCCCGTCTCTGCCGGATGCATAAGGCTCATGTCATCATCAGTACCTTGCATTCCATCAGCGCCGGGGTGCATAACAGGGAGCGTCCTCGGAAAAAATCCATCAGCCCCCTTTGCCATCCTGATAGGGTCATCACCGGGCACATCATCCGTACCGGGTGTTTTGTCTGCCCCGGCTGGAAAACGGATAGTAGCCGTCAAATCCTTAACAATCAGGTTCGATTCAAGAGGCGCGCCATTCGTCACCATGGGAACGGCGCTGAAATACTGGTGCAAAAAGCCGATATTTCCGGGAATGACAACAATACCGGGAATAGGCGGCAGATCAATTTTCTCTACGCCTTCCTCATCATCGACCTCCATAACAAAAGGGGATACGGTCATATTGCGAGGCACCTCGATGGTGTTGTTTTCCGGTTCGGGCGCAAGGTATTTGACAGGCGGCGGCACGATGCTCAGGTTTGACGGTGCCGGGATATTTTCAGGATTGGTCTGGAGCGTAATCTCCTCGGGTATAATCACAGGAAGCGATATAGGAATCTGGCCACTCTCCGTCGCAATCCCCGCCGTAAATTCATAGGCCGTAAAGTTGGAACTGTCAAAGGTTACTCCCCTTTCGATGAGTTCTTCTACAGTCAACTCCCTCGTTATTACCTGCGTTACCAGCGGATCACCAATGGATTCAATGGTAACGGCCTGCGGGTTGGCGGCAAAAAGAACCTGCCCCGTACCGTCAACGAGGCGGATATTGCTAAGCGTATACTTTCCAATGGATGTAAGGGTCTGGATATCGAAGGGCCGGCCCGGTTTGGTTGTTAATGTGAGAGGTGTCTGAAAGCCGGGGCCCGTCAGTTCGGCCTTGATCTCGTAGTCGCTTGGCATCAGTCCCAGTACTTCCGGCGTCAGCTCAAAGGCAGGCGCCACAAAGGCCGTATTAACCTGCGTGTTTATTCCCTTGGGCACGGCCTGATAATCGGGAGAGGCCTCAACACCTACACCGACAACATTAAACTCTATCGCAGCAAGCGATTCATTAGCTGCATTCACCGGACGCGCAAGGCCAAGAGCCAGAAAGGCAAGCATGGTTATTTTCATTAACTTATTCATGAGAATCTTTTTATCAGTCACTTATCATCCTCTCGTTTGCCGGTAAAACCTGGAATTTTTATTAATTTCCCGCCTCTCAATCTGCCGGATACAGGTGCATGCTTTCATAACAGGGGTTCTAATAAAAAGCGCCTCCAGGCAGATCTATTTTAGCAATATTTGTACCACATGTAGCAAAGACCTGATTTGTTTAACTATTTTTAATGACTTCACAGAAATATCGATGAGGAAACATTAAAGTGTAAAAAAAACCAAACACAGAAATAAAGCTTATATTTCAGCATATTACAAACGAATTCAGCCAAACCGATAAAGAAAATCGATATAAATATCGACTTTCTTTAGTCCGCCTTTCCAGATAATGTATTTTCTGGAAATAAGCAATAAAACAAAGGAAATCATCTGCCAGGGCATGGAAAGGCTGTTGACAATAGTGCTACATTTTTTAGATACATGTTTATACTATTTTGACAACCTTTTGTCAATTTTCAGTGGAGGTTCTCATTCATAATTTTAATGGGTAAAATCCCGGGTCGCTTTTTTTGCCTTTTCTTTTTCATCAAAGTAAGCGTTACCCTCTTTCTAGCCGCGAATAATGATCGTCTTTGCACCCAATACAGGGTAATAGTCATGACGGAAAGGATCATTACCAAGTACAGCCAGCGGTCGGTAAAAGAGCAAAAGCAAAAGATCGTTAGTAAGGGGTAATTACGATTCCTGCATTTGAAGCGAATTGCTCACAAATATTTCATGCATCCCAAATAGAAATAAAAAATTTAGGGATGGTAATTTTGATAGTTTGGTTTATTGGTTTAAATCCTTCCCTGTGTTAATTTGACGGCCTTTTGCCAATTCGTAGCGGAGGGCATTCATGATCACTTTGACCGGCAAAATCCTGGGACACTTTTTTCTTTTTTTCTGTAAACTGCAACCCTTTTCCTTTCTCTTTCTTTCTTCTGATTTGCAAATGCAATATTTACAGCAGGAAATTCAAAAGCTCAAAGCGGCAAACGCTATCATGAGACAGCAAATCAGGCGGCAGAAAATCAAGCCTTCTTTTATGACCAGATGCAGGTTCATCTTTTTTGCCCTCAAATTCAAAATACCTCAAAGGAAAATACGCCGCTATCTTCCTTTAGCTCCTTCCACCCTTTACTCCTGCATCAAAAAAGCAAAAGAGAATATTTTCAACCTTATACCAAAATCCTCCAAACCTCATTCTTCACCGTACAAAACGCGACCTGAGATTGTGGCGTTGATTAAAATAATGAAAGGGAATAATTCCGCCTGGGGCTATCTGCGCATTGCCATCCATATGTGGAGTCTTCACATTTTTATTTCTCCATCAACGGTAAGAAGGATTCTGCTCAAGCCGGAAAGATATCCGGATAAAGAGACAAAGCCTCCAAAGGAAGAAAAACCATTCCTCATAATCACAGCATCAAAACCAAATTCCATGTGGTCACTTGATTTGACTACCTTGCATTTATTTGGGATATTTCCCGTTTATATCCTTGGGGTTATTGATCACTATTCAAGAAAAGTCTTTTCTCTTTCTACAACTTTTCACCCTGCTTCAAATTGGGTAATTGATGAATGTAAAGCTCTTTTTGAAAAGCACGGCACACCCAATCGAATCATTACCGACAACGGTTCACAATTTACATCCAACGCTTTCAAAGCCTGCCTTCAAGGGCAAGGGATAAAACACATCAGAACTTCTGTGCGTCATCCTCAAACCAACGGAAAGATTGAGCGCTTCTTTCAATCCCTGAAATATGAATTTATGTGCTTTTTCTTTTTAAGGAATAAAAGGCAGGTTGATAAACTTCTTGCAGACTACCTGCTTTACTACAATCAGTACCGTTTGCATCAGGCCATTAACGGGCAAACACCGGATAACCTCTATTACAACAAACCGATACAAAAGCCCCCCAAACATGCCAAGCGAATTCGTGCGCCCATTGAAGAACTCCACTTTGGCAACAGCCACTTAAAAGCGTATCAATATAAAGAAGCAGCCTGATATTTTTAAAAGGACAATAAAACCTTGTGGGACAGGTGCGCCTTGAAAACACCCAAAACAGGACTTTTTATCCCCCCACTTCCATTTAATTCACTTCCCCCGCTTTTCCATCACCCAATAAAATACTTTCCTCTACTTTTTGAATCAACTCAAATCACTATTCTCATCTTTTTTAACTGTCTATGAGGTGGTGAAATAGGACACCTTGCCATAAGGGCAATGTCGCGCCCGCCGGTGAAGGAATCGCCCTCCATATCGTAAATATGGGGATCTTTCGTGCGGAAGGTGGCTATATTGCCTTCTTCCACAAGCGGTTCGTCTTCACTGTCGAGAATGCCCGCTGTGGCGACAACACGGTAATAACGGCCGTAGAACATGTTATGTTTGGGTTGAATGTTCCCCTTCATGCGGCCCCCTTCCACCTGCTCGTAAACGAAGGAATCGACCTTTATCCAGGTTCCGTTCTGATCGGGCGCTTCATCGG
>JAOUBX010000104.1 GCA_029860075.1 Deltaproteobacteria bacterium
ATCCCCCCCGGCAACAGTGGCTAGCTGATTACCGCCTCCACTCAACCCAATAAGCAGCGTATCATTCGTGTCTCTTACTGAAGACCAGTTGGCATAGGCAATATTCCCGGAGCCATCAAGCCAGGTTTTCCCGCTAACATTGAGGACGGTATTAATCGTCGTCGAACTGATAAAAGCGCCATTGGTTTCCCCGACAAAGGAGATAATGGCATAATCACCTGCCTGAGCGCCTATACCACCATAGGTATTATCGATACCATAGATATCACGGAAGGTATTTATAAAGCGGTTATCAACTTCTCCAGAGGTGAGGGCCCTGTTATAAACCACCACATTATCGAGAGTACCGTCAAAATTGCCCCATCTTCCGCCGGGATTCTGATCGTAACCCCGTCTGGCAAAAAGGGCAGCAGCCGTCACAGGCGGCAGTGACGTTGTTTTATAGGGTTCCTGATTATCAAACTGACCATTGATATAGATCGTCAGGTTTTCACCATCATAAGTACCAATAACATGGTTCCAGACATCAATATCAAGGGCTTTCACAGAGGTGACAACTCCAGTGCCCCAATAAAAGTCAACTTTTCCTGAAGGGCCTTCATGGAGGCTTACTTCATCATCAAGAATACCCCCTTTCTGGTAATAAACCTGCCCATCAGAATGGCGATCCTTCCGGACCCAGATTTCGACGGAGCCGGTTTTGGTCAGATCAAGAGAATTGCTCTGGCTGTCCGTAATATAAGCATAGTCATTATTGGCGATAAAATTGAGTGCATAGTCAAATCTGCCGGTTGACACAAAGGGCGGATTACTGGAGGTGGTTACATCGTTACCATAGCCACTGGTGTCATTGGCGAAAGTGCCACTCGTTTCATTGAAATCCCAGTAACCAACCACACCATCAGGCATGCCGGCGATGGCACCAAAGCTTCCCCTAATGGCTATGCTGCTCTCAACGGGGTCTCCCTTCATATCGGTAATCACGCTGCCATCAATAGCAATCGTATCTCCCACACCGACTGTTGCATCAGCACCGAGCGTGATTGTCAGGGTCTTGTTCGTCGGACTGTCCCAGGAACCACTGCTGGTGCCCCAACTGCCGCTATTGAGTGGCAAGGCTGATGCTATATTTCCGGAGGTAATTGCCTCTCCACCGGTGGTCATGTTAAAGAAAATAGTCACACCGTCACCGGCCTGCACACCTTTACCACCGCCGGAGTTGTCATCGGCATCAGCGCTCACCATTTGCGTCCCATAGCGTTTCCTGATCTCGTCTGCATCGAGAGCAACGTTGTAAACAACTACATTATCGAGTTCGCCATCGTAGTCCGATGTCTGCCCGATGCCGCCGAAATCCAGGGGATTGCTTGAATCTGAATCATTCACATCATGGGATGCCTCCGTATCGAGTTTACCGTTGATATAGAGTTTCAGTTCATTCGATGGGAGAGACTGGTCATAGGTGAGGGCAATATGGTGCCACACACCGTTGGTCATGACTGTAGAGCTTTGGATCGTATTGGTCGCACTGCCCCATCTGGCGAAGATCTTTCCCGTTCTTGCATTGATAAAGGCGCGATATCCGTTGCCTCTGCTAATGAAGACCTGCCCTGAAGAGTAGTTATCACTTTTCTTGGCCCAGAACTCGACCGTTCCGGCAGCGCCAAGTGTTAAGGAGCTATCATAATTAACGCGGATATAATCATTAGTGCCATCAAAAGTAGCCGCCGAGTTGCTGTAGTAGCCTGAGGCCGTTAAATTGGCGCTGTTATAAAGTACGCCATGATTTTCATTGTCTGTTGCATCATAAGCGAAACTTCCTCCACCTTCATCCATGCTCCAGTAACCGACGGCGCCGTCGGGGATAGAATCAAAGGTACCATAAAGAACGGTTTCACCATTAATAGGCCGGCCCGATGTATCCTTAATGGTACCGGTGAGGGTAACCGTATCTCCCACGGCCACTGTCGGCCTGGGGACCGTATCGGAAAGCGTAATGGTGAGAACCGTACTATTATTGCTCCATACGGCACTCACGATATCTCCGGCGCCGCCGTTGTCAAGCCAGTTATGACTGCTGCTTAAACTGATGGCTGTATTGATATTGTTTTTGTCGATAACATTGGCCTGGGTGGACCCATTAAATTTGATAAGGACCTGATCTCCCATATTAATCCCTTTACCGTTTTGCGAAGGATCAATGGCCCGGGCACTCACCAGGTTTGCACCGTAGCGGTTGGTAATCTCAGTCTGCGTCAGTGCCCGGTTGTAGAGCGCCACGTCATCGATGATGCCGTCAATGTAACTGCTGCTATACCTGCCGATATAGAGGGGTGACGTATCAGGTTCCATGATAAACGGCACTGTCTCACTCGCTTCCAGATTGGCATTAACATAGAGCTTCATCACAGACGACACATTGTCATAGGTGGCCACAACATGTTTTAACTGGTCTGTCGGAACCGCTGCCGGTGTCTTAATACTTACGCCATGCCAGATAAACTCAAGCTTGCCTGCATCACCGCTGGAACTATTGCCGTCCCTCACCGCCAGCGATCCTTTACTGACATATCCATCAAGAGAGCCATGAGCACGTTTGGTCATCCAGAACTCAATGCTCATTCCCCGGGTGAGGTCGATCTGGTTTGAATCAGGAATATTCACATACCTATTGGGGATAAAGTTAACACAGGGGCCAAAACGGCATAGCGATTGCCATGAAGAGATATTGAGTGCGCCGTGATTATTATAGAGAGTGCCGTCATTAATCGTTGTTCCCAGATTTTCATCCATGGGCCAATAACCGACGAGGCCGTCAAGCATGCCCGCCATGGTTCCAAAAGTGCCCGAAATCTGTATGGAGTTAAATATGGGCTGCCCCGAAGTATCCCTGATGGAGCCGTCCAGGGTGATAACATCCCCCACACTGACCGTTGGGCCAACCCCTGCATCACTAAGTGTTACGGTAAGGGTACTGACGTTATTCCAGACGGCGCTTCCAATATCACCGGCGCCACCGGTGTCTCTCCAGGTATGACTGCCACTCAGGCCAAGGATGGCATCAATATTATCTTTACTGATAGCCGGAGACGGCGCTTGAACAGCTCCGTTGAACCTGATGATCACCTGGTCACCGGCCTGGAGCCCTTCAGTCGCATTATTATCAACCGCTGTAGCGCTCCTGATTCGGTTAAAGCGCCGGCGGACCGTTGTTGGGCCAAGGACCTGATTATAGAGAACAACATTGTCTATGATCCCGTCGAAACGATAAGAGGTCAAGCCACCTGAACCTATATAGAGTTTATTGTTATTGCCGGCATAGGATGAGCAGGCGCCATTTTTTACCTCTTCTCCATTCAGGTAGAGCCGCATCGTCGTTCCATCACAGGTACCGACGATATGGTACCAGGCCCCCGAATTATATCTAATATCAGTAATGATGTTGTTACTTCCCCAATAGAATTGCAACTTCGATGAGTTGCTCGTATATTCCCTGATACCATAGGCGGAACTCTTCCAGATCATGGTTTGGTAATTATTGCTGTTTTCCAAATCATCTTTCTTCACCCACAGTTCGATAGAACCCGTGCCTATATCAAGGGATGAATGATCTTCAACTTCAGTGTAACTTACCTTATTGACATAGAGAGCGCCATCCTTCTTCCCCGTTGTCCAGGTTGCAGTGCCGACAATGGTGCCGTGGTTGTAATTACCCGTATCGTTATAAGCCCTGTTGCCACTCCCTTCATCGAGGCGCCACTGTGCCACAGCGCCGGTGGGGATGGAATCAAAAGAACCGACAATGGGGAAAGGATTGTCCTGAATGGCAACATTAAAGGCATCTTTAATAATCGTTGCGCCTTGCAAGTCAATCACATCTAAAATATCAACCGTCGGTTCAGGGGGTGTGGCCGCACTCAGTGTGACGGTTAAGGTGTCATTTAAATTCGTTACCGTGCTCCAGCCGGAACTGTAAATATTGAAACCGCCATCGAGCCAGGTCTTCCCGTCAAGCGGAAGGGCCGTGTTGATGTTAGCCGAGGTAATAGGCGTAGCTGCTGTTTGATCATCAAAGGAGAGCACCACCTGATCACCCGTCTGGATGCCGTAACCGCCACCCGAGGCATCGCTGGCGAAAGCCTGCCCCACAACCCACCACCCGAAATTACCGGTAATAACGACAGAGTTAGTGATCGGTGAATCGATAATAGTTTTGATATCGCCATTTGATACTATCGTGTCACCAACGGCAATAGTGGCATCGCTGTCAAGAGTAATCATCAGCGTATCCCTCTCATAGTTAACGGTCGTCCAGGTTGCATCAACAATGGAGCCCCAGGTCTTTCCACTCACATTCAAAACAGTGTCTATATTACCTGCCGTAACGGGATATTCATTGGTTTCTCCATCAAAGGTAATGATGACTTTGTCACCATTTTGTACACCGGTGTGCCTGCCTGAATCATCACTCGCCACAGCACTCGTCATGACAGGGAGATAGATATCTGCACCGGAATAGTAGGGATATGTGGAAGCATTAAAACCACCGTAACCACCGCTACAGCCGCCAATATTAGATCCATTATACAAACAATAACTGTCACTGCCCTCCGTCGAGGCCCGGGTAACGGCAGTCCAGCGGGAGCCGTTCAAGAGGCGTCTTCCCCGGAAACTGCTTCCCCCCATCCCTATGCCAAGGTTGGAACCATGGAAGCCTCCCAGTGATTGGTATTTAGGATCTGAATTCTGTTTGGCCCTATTGTCCCCGCCGTGGCAGTGCATGCAGTATATACCGTATTTATTGTTAGCATTGTCATCAGCATAGCCAATAACAGGATGGCTCTGTCTTCCCAGGTTTCTCCAGCTAAAATTATAGAAATTAGCGCCAACGGGAAATATCTTTTTTTCCGTTTTATACACATCGGCCCGGTGACAATTCATGCAGATATATTTCTCCGTCAGGCCGGTAGCCCAGCCTGCGTCTGCGCCATCACCATACATGATGAACTTCACCTCTGATTCATCAGTCGTCGATGTGGATTCTTCAATGCCGCCATAAAACCATGTAAAGGCCTGTGCTTCCAGTGTTCGCATCATCCAGTTCCTCGATGACGCGTGCGGACCGGAAGGATCATCAGAATCATCGGCATCATGACATTCAGCGCAACCCATGACCGACCAGGGACCGTAGGGTGGGACAAAGGCATTTCCGAGACCGGCGGAAAGGGCATAGGTAACCGTTGTTGAACCGGTGAAGCCCGTCGGCGTCGGTGTAATGGTAAAATCAACAGATGCTTTCCCCGGATCACTGGCGCCCTGGGTTTCGATCTCTTTAATCTGGAACCAGCCGCTGGTGGAAAGCGTGGGCGGACAGGGCCTGGAGACGCCACAGCTGTTGCCAAAGGGGCTCGGTGTATCACTATTAGTATTTCCTGTCCTTAAGTCGCCGGCATAAATATACCATCCCCGGATAACCGGTTTCGGAATGCCGTTGTTCAGGCCCGAAATCGTTGCGGTAGCGGAACCGTCAGTCAGCGTTAAGGTCCCCAGTGTAAATCTCGGCCAAGTTGATGAGGAATAGGAGCTGCATTTTCGAATGGCGAATACAGAGGTTCCGTTAGGCGAAATATTAAAGTATGGATCAACCTTCGTGATTCCCGTGTAATCGTGATTCGTAATCGTTCGGATCTGACCCGCACCTGCCCCGGCAGTGATCTCCACGCAGTATCCGTTATACTTCCTCGGATTCCAGGCATTTGGATAGGCAAGGTGAGTGGTACTACCGGAGCCCGTTGAGGCCAGATTTTCAAAAATGCTTACTTTATCGAAACCGGTCGGATCGATGGGTTGATTATTACCTTTCGATACAATGGCATGGTGTCCCAGGTTATTGGGATTAATCTCCTGGGCAATATTCGTTGACGGTCCTTCCCCCAGACTGCTGTTTGACAAGATGCTGTCTGGAATGGAGAAGGGCGTTCCCCCTTCGCCCCAGGCATAGTCGGAATGGCATTTAAGACAAAGATTATATAGTTTGTCAACACCGGCTTCAAGATATGGGTCCTTCGTGAAGGTCGGGTTCGTGTAGGTTCCCACACCGGAAGTGGTGTAGTCGGCAAGAACGCCCCAGATACCGTTGTTGGGAGCCCAGAGGGAGTTCCCCTTTTCGGGATGTCCGAAAGGCTGAATTACGTAGAAGTCACCCACCTGAGGAGGACCATTTGGATAAACACCCGACACATAAAGGGTATCACTGGTATTTCCCGTAATCACACGGTCAAGACCGGCAATGTTTGTACCTACCATGCCCCTTAGAACATAACCACGCCATTGGTCCGGCACCCAGTTCTTTGTCGTATCAATGAGTTGCGCATCAGCAGGCGTTGGCGGCGGATCACCTTTGAAGCCTCCCGTTGCAAGACCACTGTCCTCACCGGGATGCCTGTTTGCGTGGGGGTTGTGGCAATCCTGGCAGCCTGTATGGGTCCCACCGGAGACCAGGTTAAACCAACCCTCGGAGGTTAGGCCCGCCGGCGCCGTCTCTGACTCATCACCCCGGTGTTTTGCAAAGTATTTGTCAATCCTGTGTTTATAAGGCTTGGCAGGATCATTGAAGATCTTTTCCATCCTGAGCGCTTTTGTGTTGTCAAAGACCTTCTGGCCGAAGAAATCCTTATTCCCGGCTGCTGCATTTCCATATGGATTCCGCTTATCACTGTGACACCTGAAGCAGACCTCTTCCTCCGATGGATCACCGAGAGAGTAGCGGCTCGTATTATCGGGCACCGTCGTCATCAGGGGGAAGGCCGGATTGAGAGTAAGCGTCGATGTGGTATTGCTTAAAATTCTGGACGTTTGCCCGTAACCTTTCCCCTCGGTAATTGTCACGGGGCGATCTTTCCAATAATTAGGCACCCAGGGTGCATCAGTGGGATCTCTCTTAACAGTGGAAGTTGTGTTCCCACCAGCAGAGATACCATCCTCTACACCACGGGAAACACCGATCAGGTATATGCTGCCAATCCCATGCGATAAGGAGCTGCCCAGCGTCAGTGTATTGCCGTCATTAAAGGAAATGGGACTGCTCTGGCCGGCGCCGGCGCCGTCAAGAATATAGACCGTATCTCCCGCCCACATATCATCGACCCAGACTGAACTTAAATTGGTCAATGTATTACCGGAGCCACCGGTAACAATGCCATAGTTATTTTCATTAATACCAACTGCGTTGATCCGCCGAATCTGTGAGAAGTGAGGGCCGATCTTACTGCCGCCGACCTGTTTCGTCTTATTGGAGGTATCGATATGGCACTTGGAACAGTTGGCATTAAACTGAGAACCACCGGTTTTGAAGTAAATAGGGGCAGTATAGTTATGGGGACTGTCAATAAACATGCCCTTATTAATGACCGGCGTCACGACCGTCCCGTCAGGCTGCTCGTAACTTTTGGTCTGCGAATTCTGATGACAGGAGAGGCAGATGCCGCCGTATTCCTCCTCAGGAACAAAGTCCGTATTTCTCCCCGATGTGGTTGTTGGGAGAACGGCAATGCTGGGACGTAAATTATAGGAAACACCCGGGCTCAGCGGATTCAGTTCCGGCTTGAAGATATTGTGGTTGACGTGACACATGAGACAACGCCTGTTCTTTACATCCACTCCAGCCAGCGCCACCGGTGGATTAACAATCGGGTACTCAACTGAAGGACCGGGACCGGTGAGACCGTCTATATCGGAATTATTCAGGTAGTGATGATAGCCGTTGTTTACCTGATTCATGGGCTCGAAAAACTCATTATGACAACTTTTGCAAGATTGATCTCCCGTTGTCGGCTCCGGCTTGAAGCCCTTCGTATGATCGTGGCAATTCGTGCAGGGAGTATCCCAGTTATGGGCCAGATTATATTCACCCTTAGTGAAATTCATTACTCCCGGATCACCGGCCGTATGGCATCGCTGGCAGATGCCGGAAAAGTCCGGTTTGACAAAGCTCTGCCAGTTGATGGCCATTTGGCCGTCGTTATCAACAGCGGTAAAGGTCATGAAGGCCGTGGCGCCATCGGTGGGCCGGCCATAGGCATCACTGCCGCTCATATTGTAATAGGTGTGGATCATTTTGTTGTTCTTGTCACCATGGGGATCGTGGCAATCGACACACTTGGGTGTGAAATCCCAGACGCCCCAGTTGCCCGATGGTCCGCCATTTTCCCATCCGGCAGCCGACATATTTGCCATGGAGTGCGTCACCACAGGCAAGGCTACTCCCGTCTTGTGGCACTCCAGACAAAGGCCATCAGGATAGGACGGCGATGTGTAGAGCCTGAAGGGATTGGTCTCCGTCCCGTGCGGCACAGCACTGGAATGACAGCCCGAATAAGGACCGGTATAGCGGCAGCTCTTATTCGCTGATGAGTTATTGGAGAAAGGATAAAGAGATCCTGCCGGACGGCCATGCCCCCTGGTCTCCCACTCGGTCTGGCTCAAACGAGCTGTCGTGTTGTTGAAGAAGGTAAAATCATCGATGTCACTGGAACCGACGTGGCAGTCCTCACAGTTAGCCGTACCGCCCCAGGATGGCGTCTCACTTCCGGAGCCTCCGTGACAGGTGACGTTGTAACACTTTTTCGTTGACGTTGAATAAGCGTAATAAGTACCTTCAACCTTCCCATAACCAACACTGACATTGTAGAAGCCGTTTACATGAACAGCTGTATTCCTGATCGATACGTTGTCGTCCGTCGTTGAGGCATGGCAGATCTTACACTCATACCCCATAAGTACATGGGCGGGATGACTGTTTTCCTTCGGACTGCCGTTCGGATAATTCGGCATGGCCGCCGTATAACCGCCGTAGATGTTGTTTCCATGACAGGAATTGCAGGCCCGGGTGCTTGTCCAGTTAAGCAGTACATTGGGCGCAGAGAAGTTGCTGAACCTGTTCCCCATGCTATGGCAGTAAGTGTTTGTACAGTCCTCATAGGTGCTGTTGACCGTCGTATCCGTATATCCGCCAAAACCTTCAATCCTGCTGTCTGACGTATAGAGCTGTACGATAGACGCCCCATTGACATGGTTTAAATTGTTGAGCGTTGTTGATGTACCCAGTACCGTTGCACTGTGACAGAGCTTACACATGAAATCATAATAGAAAGGCGATACATGCTTTATATGGGCGCCCGTATTCGGCCAGCTGCCGCTGCCGGGTGTTTTCTTGACGCCATGGCACTTACCGCACTGACCGGTTGCCGGATCGCCCCAAACCGGTGTCGGATCATTACCGCCCGTCAGCCATCCGGCACCGTGACATTTTACGTTATTACAGGTCAGGTCATAAGGAGCTGCCGCAGGAGCATCCTTGCCACTGTAGCCATAGAATCCAATGGCAACGGCTTCCTGACCTGTGTAATCACCGGTGGTGTATACGCTGAAGGCATCGAAGTCGATATCAATATCGTCATTTTCCCGGCCCGTTTCGCCCATCCCGCCACCGTGACAGTAGTCGCATGTTGCAGAAACTTTCCCGAAAATATTAATGTGTTTCTCATGGGAGCCGTTTGTCAATGAATCACTTGCCGGAACGGCCACATCATTATCAACGCCGCCAAGGAGGGTGCCCACTGTCGTTGGGGGGAATCCGTGACAGCTGTCACAGCTGCCCTTGAACCCTTTGGTATGAGGATGACAGTTGATGCATCGCACGCCGGCGTTATGCTTCTTTCCATCTATGTCCGGCTCTGAGGTATAGTTTCGCCACCTCGGGGTATTGTCCAAATTTTCCGTCCTTGTATGACAAACCTCGCAAGGCCCCCTGCGGGTGTTACCTGTCTTCGTTACAAAACCATAGGTCGATTCACCGGAGAGGTTCCTGAAATCAACTCTTTTGTTGTAAGCGTAGGACTGGTCTATCCCTGTATAGATTTTGAAAGATGACGCCAGAAGGAAGATGTTCTTTGTGTTGTGGGGTGTATGGCAGTCCCGGCAGACGCGCTCCCAATTGCCGTATTTTGTAGACTCAACATTTGCCGATGAGTGAGATTTCAGTTCATGGCAGGACATACAGATGGTATTGTCATTGTCCCGCACAAGTAATGTCCCATCACCGGGAAAGCCGCTGTAATTGTTAAGGGGTGAAATAGCAACTTTAATGTCAACCTTTCTGGATTTTCCGACATTGTCGGATTTATCCGTTGCCAGTACCTGGATTGTATAGGCTCCCGACCCGGAAACAGGTGTCCAGTTAAATGAACGGTAAACTTCTTCGAGCGTATCGGTAGGGCCCCATGAAGAGAGTGAAGAAGTCATGTCAATACTACCTGAGCTGGCGCCCTGCCACCACTTTAAAACGAAGGAGCTTGCCCCGGCTAACCTGATACCATCTATATTGTCCCAGGCGGAAAATACAACTTTAATGGGGTAGGATGTATCATTTGTGGCATAAACTTTCTTTCCATCTGCAGGAGAGAGGATACTGACTGTGGGAGGAACCGTATCGGCGACAACACGATCTGTCCAGGTAATCACAGCAAGAAACAGATTGATGCTAATAGCTGCCAGTGATAACAAATAAATTTTATTATTTTTTTTTATCATAGTGAATAATAGTTTGGTGGATGTAGCACATGCAACTCTAGAAATAGTTTAGATTGCAATATTTATACCAAGCCTCCCTGGTCCAGGGCAAAGTGTACGCCTGGTCTCTACGCTCATGCCCTGCTGCTTGTGGCGGCGTGGTTAATTCATTTTTCAGAGATATAAAAAAGCAGGTTTTTTTGTATTGAAAATTAAGAACAAAAACAAAAAGCATAATACATAAAAGAGCATTTCCGTCAAATGGCTGGAAATTATGGTGGATAACAAAGACTACCTGCCGAAAAAAGGCAGACAAGGAAGGTTTAACTTCTACGAGGGACTTGCCATAGCTTGCAATAATAAAGGAGGATGTACTAAACTAAATACAAAAAAAACACCTTCGATAACGGTTTTTTGTATACACACTGACTTTATCTTAAATCAACCGTTTGAGAGTTGGAATCTGTCCAGTGGGGTGCATGACAAGTCAAACATTGAACGTCTCCCGATGTAAGGTTGCCGAAGGTAGTCAACATGGCAGTGTAATCCCCAAAGAGGAGAAGGTCATTGGTTGAATTATTATCGAATGAGCTTGCCTGCTGACGGCCATCGACATCAAGCGGTTTTCTGTCATAACCACCACCGTTTGCATTCAAGGGCACACCGACGGGATGACTTTTCATCTTACCATCCCAGACATTGCCGTCCCTGTAATGCGTCTGCGCTCTTTGCGAATGACAATCACGGCAAAATCTTTTGCCCGTTACATTATCACCGGTGTCGGGCAAAGCCCTGAGCAAGGGATAGCCATAATAAAACCGCCATCGCTGACCAGCCGTATAAGTTCCGGCCCTAAAGGTGATTTTAACAGTCTTCTCATTATCAATAAATTGATTATCGGAAGTATAATTAGCCTGACGCGGACCGGAAAGACCAATGCTTTCCCATAGTTCGTCTCCCGTATTCCAGCCCATCCAATAAGTGCTCCGTGCCTTACCAAAGGAAACCTTGTATGTGGCCGTTGTTTCCGACCCTCCACCAACAATTTCTACGTACCAGCCCTTAGCATAAGCGCCGGGGAGAACTTCATACTCAATGGTGCCGGTTCCGCCGGGCTTTACCTCTTCCACTGCCTTTTTACGCAGCCGGCCCGCTCTCCGCACTTCTTCACTTCCCCCATGCTGATTATGGCAAACAGAACAAGTAATTTTTCCCTCGCCATAATCATTTATCACTCTCATCATTTCGGAATGACTCGGCGCAGAGGCACCAAAACGGCTATTACTGGTATAAACGTCCCATTTATGAAAGGCCCCTGAAATACCGACAGTATAGTTGCTGAACCTGGAATCAAAATATAAAGCGCCGGCAAATGAGGAACCCTGATTATGGCAATCCCTGCAAAGTTCGAAGTTAGTTTGCTTTCTCGTTCCCCGGGGCCCCATATTAACCACCAGGCCATGACAGCTGCTGCATGAAACGCCACGGTTGTCATAATGAGGTTCAGATAAACCGGACACTCCCCATGCCGACCCTGACATAAGGAGAACTCCCACTAATACAAGAATAAGCGTTTTCATTTAAAACCTCTTTCTTCCATAGGCCTTGTCTGTACGAGGATTCGAGTTGCCGCGCGCCTTGTCTATATGCAGCTCCCGTGTACCGCTCCAGCTGCCGTAGGTATTACCGTCATGTGCCCTGGCGCGCCAATAATAAACACCATTTTGGATTTTTTCCTTTAACGTCCAGAGGGTTGCCTTCATCCCTTCAGGAAGCTTATCAATTGATTCAACGTCACTGGTAAGGTTCCTGTCAGAGAAAATTTGAATATTATAGGTAAGGATATCACCTTCCGGATCCGTACTGTTTGCCACCTCAAGCACAATGTTATCGGTAAAACCAAACATTTGGTTCAATATTACCGGTGCAGAAGGCGCATCGTTCTGAACATTAACCATAAAGCTGCCCGGTTCCGACCAGTCACTTCTAAGCTCATGCTCATCAATGGCTATGGCTCTCCAGTAATAATACATATTCTCTTCGAGAGGTATGTTGACAGCCCATGTTGTATCCATTATTGGCGATATATCAATAATGTAACCAAAATCAGCGCTATCGGAAACCTGGTAAGTATATTTTATACTGTCGCCGTCGGGATCAGAAGATGAATAGAGTGATAATACCGGTTCAGCAGTCAGAACCTTTTCACCGTCAAGAGGCGTTTTCAACAGCGGCACAAGGGGCGCTTCATTCATTGAATTTACGAAAAAGTTCGCGCTATCGGAAATACTCATTGTCATGCCGTCGCTCACAATGACACGCCAGTAATAGAGGGTATTTTCCGCTAAGCCGACAGGAACCGCCCAGGATGTAACACCGGCCCCTTCGCTAAGTTCCGAAGACAGGATAAGCGGATTTTTGAAAGTATTTGCCTTGTCTATCTGGAAGACATAAGAAAGAGGGTCCATATCAGCATCACTTGAATTATTGGTTACCAGCGTTACATTCAGACCTTCTACTTCCATACCCGTTGCCGGAGACAATAACGTTGGTACGGAAGGCGCGTCATTAGCCAGATTGACAAAGAAGGAGGCTGCTGCCCAGCCACTATCAAGACCGTGATTGTCAATAGCGCGCGCCCGCCAATAGTAAACCTGGTTATCATTAAGCGGAGCGCCGTCCAGAAGCCATGTTACATAAATCTCGCCTTCCACAGGAATAATCCCTGTGGCCCTGTTTACGATGTCAAGATAGCCCGAGTCAGAAGCAACTTCAATGTCATAAGTCAAGCTATTATTGAGATCGGGATCAAGGGATTTTATTATGCTCAAAGCGGGGGTCAACGTCGTAACCTGAATACCGTCAGAAGGTGATTCTATTCCAGGTTTACCGGGAGCATCATTTGCAATATTGACGAAGAAACTCTCCACAGCAGAATATGAACTGCACATGTCTGTATATTCGGTTTCACAGCTTCTTGCCCGCCAGTAGTAAAGCGTATTATCATTCAAACCACCCTTACCGCCGACGGTGGCAGCAGTTATGTTTAATCCTTCCGCTACAGTAACGGTATCAGCAATAGCTGTAAAATCAAAGGTTTCGCTTACCTCAAAGAAGTAGTCAAGTTTATCGCCTTCCGCATCATAAGAATTGTTCACTGAAAGCTGTGGTGTCAAGCTGGCCACATCCTCTCCACCAGTGGGCCTGTCTGCCGAGGGCGCAACAGGAACCGTATCCATTCTGCGAACGGTGACATTCCATGTCCGGAGGACCTCATGAAGGCCATCACTTACCTTTACAACAACATCATGCAAACCAATGTCCGCTGTCAGCGGCATATAATCAAAGGCTTGTGTATGAGCTGTCTCTATGCCGTCAATAAACCAGGTATATGTCAAAATACCGTTCTCAGGATCATGAGCAGTAACACTGAAGGCCAGAGAATTTCCAGGATAGACGGACGGCGTCTTAACAGCAGGAATAACGGTATCTATATCGATAAGGGGGGGCGCATTAGGCAGTTCCACCTTGAAGTTTTCTGTTATCGACCAGGGTCCGTATGCAGCGCCGTCAAAAACCCTGGCTCTCCAAAAGTAGGTTCCGCTGCCGACCAATCCTGAAGCATCCCAGGAAGTAGAGCCACTCAGGTCTTCATTAACAAGAGGAGAGCCGGCAACGATATTTGCAAATTTTTGATCAGTGGCGATCTGGAATTCATAGGTAAGGTTATCGGCAAAAGTTGTTTTCTCATAGGGCTTGATCGTACCATTAGTAACAACCAGAGAAAAATTATTGCTTGAAAGAAGAACATTGCCGACAGGAGAGTCCGGC